>NZ_CAMVDO010000007.1 GCF_947166265.1 uncultured Fibrobacter sp.
CAATGCAAGATATGAACGACCAGGTGCAAGCGCGCCTCGCTAAGCTCGACAAGTTTAAGGAAATGGGTGTGGAAGCTTATCCGCACAAGTTCAACCGCACGCATGATTCCAAGGTTTTGAAAGAAAATAAGGAAGCCCTGATGGCCTCTGGCGAAGAAATCGCTTTCGCTGGCCGCGTGGTTCGCTTTAACCGCAAGGGCAAAATGTGCTTCATGCACCTCAAGGACCGTTATGGCCGCTTGCAGGTGGTGGTCGCTCGCGACGAAGTCGGCGAAGAAAACTACGAAGTCGTGAAGATGACCGACCTCGGTGACTTTATCGGCGTGAACGGTTCCATGTTCGAAACCCAGACGGGTGAATACTCCGTGCACGTGAAGAAGGTGACCATGCTGTCGAAGGCCGTGCGTCCGCTCCCGGTCGCGAAGGAAAAGGTCGACGAAAACGGCAACAAGGTCGTGTTCAACGAATTTGCCGACGTGGATACCCGCTACCGCCAGCGTTACATCGACATGGCCCTGAACGACGACGTGAAGGACGTGTTCATCAAGCGCTTCAAGATTCTGCAGGCTATCCGCGAATACCTGATCGAAAAGGGCTTCATCGAAGTCGAAACTCCGACGCTTCAGCCGATTTACGGCGGTGCAAACGCCCGCCCGTTCACCACGCACCACAACGCTTGCGACATGACGCTTTACCTGCGCGTGGCTCCGGAACTTTACCTGAAACGCTGCATCGTGGGCGGTATGGAAAAGGTTTTCGAATTCTCCAAGAACTTCCGTAACGAAGGCATGGACCGTACGCATAGCCCGGAATTCACCGGCCTCGAATTCTACGAAGCCTACGCCGACTACAACGACATGATGGTGCACTTCGAGAACATCTACGAACGTGCCTGCATTGCGGCGAACGGCACCACCAAGATTGACTACCAGGGCAAGGAAATCGACTTCAAGGCCCCGTGGCCCCGCTACAGCATGATTGAGGCCATCGAGAAGTTCGGCGGCCTGAAGGTCAACGAGATGAGCGACGACGAAATCAAGGCCAAGATGGAAGAACTCGGCGGACACCTGGACGGTGAATTCAGCCGCGGTCGCGGTATCCTCGAACTGTTCGAGCTCACCGTGGAAGACAAGCTTATCCAGCCGACCTTCATCAAGGACATGCCGACCGAAAGTACTCCGCTCTGCAAGAAGCACCGTACCATCGAAGGCCTTATCGAACAGTTCGAGCCGTACGCTAACGGCTGGGAACTGGGCAACGCCTATACCGAACTTAATGACCCCATCCGTCAGCGTGAGCTCCTGGAAGACCAGGTGCGCCGCGGCCGCGGTGGCGAAGGTGAAACCCACCCGATGGACGAAAACTTCATGCACGCTATCGAAAGCGGCCTGCCACCTACCGGTGGCGTGGGCTTCGGCATCGACCGAATGGTTATGCTCCTTACGAACCAGCAGACCATCCGCGACGTGCAGCTGTTCCCGCTGATGAAGCCGGAGACTTGCTAGTTTAGACGAGAGAACGCTCACTCCGTTCGCTACAGACGAGAGACGAAAGATTTTTAATATGGCTGTTTTTGCATACAGAAAGTTAAATGTCTATCAGAAAGCTCAGCAATGGGTGATAGATGTTTATGGCTTGTGCAAAAAATTTCCGGAATATGAAAAATTTGCACTAACTAGCCAAGTCCGTCGAGCAGCAGTCTCTGTGACATCAAATATTGCGGAAGGAATGAGCCGTTCTTCAAATAAAGAGGTCGCTCATTTTCTTGAAATTAGCTATGGATCTTTGATGGAAGTTCAAAGTCAACTAGAAATAGCACAGTTGTTGAATTATATGACAAAGGAATCTTTAGACGAAATTGATCCAAAGACTGAAGAAATTGCAAAGATGTTATCTGGTTTGAAAATGTCTAAGTTGCAATAGTCTCTCGTCTCTCGTCTCTCGTCTCTCGTCTATGATTAAACGTCTTGAATTATTAATCGCCTGGCGTTACTTGGGGGCTCAGCGTAAGAGTCTCTTTGTTTCGCTTATTGGTATCTTCAGTATGCTGGGTGTTTCCATCGGCGTGTTTGCGCTGGTGGTGGCGCTTGCCGCGGTGAACGGCTTCGAAGAAGAGGTGACCGCCCAAATGATTGGGAAGGACGCTCACTTCGAGGTGATGGCATACAATGGTGACATGATTGCTCCGTACGACAGCCTCACGAAGGAAGTCCGTGAGCACGATTCTCGCGTGGTGGCGTCGTCTCCGTTTATCATTTACAAGGTGGGCATCAGCTCCAAGAAGGTGAACGACGGTATCGTGATTTACGGTATCGACCCCGAAACATCGAAGGGCGTAACCGATATCCACAAGTACATGAAATGGGGCAACTACTCCGTCGATAGCCTCGAGGACTTGAGCGGTACGCTGCGTCCGGGAATTATTCTCGGGTCGGGACTTGCGAACCGACTCCGCGTGGTGGTGGGCGACAAGCTTGTGTTGCAGACCTTCCAGAGCCCTGACGCCATGGTCAGTAGCGGTGGCCCGAAGATGATGATGTGCGTGGTGAGCGGCATCTTTGAGACGGGCACTTATGAATACGACGGCAACCTCGCATACGTGGGCATTCCGGAACTCCAGAAGTTGCTGGGACTCGGTGACGTGGTGACCGGCATCCAGTTCCGCCTGAACGACCACTGGTTGGCGGGCGAGGCTGTCGATAGTCTGGCGTCGTGGTTAGGTTATCCGTATTACGTGATGGACTGGAAGACGAAAAACATTACGCTTCTCAAGTGGATGAACTATGAAAAGTTTATCGTGGCGGCGGTGATTTGCCTTATCATTCTGGTGGCAGCGTTTAACATCATCAGCTCCCTGATTATGGTCGTCATCGACAAGACGAAAGAAATCGGCATTCTCCGCAGCATGGGCTTCAGCAAGGTGGGCATCATGCGCGTCTTTATGCTCATGGGTAGCTTTATCGGCGTGGGCGGAACGATTGTCGGTGGCACCATCGGTCTTGTGCTTTGCAAGTTGCAAGAGGCATACCACTTTATCAAACTTCCCGGTGATGTCTACGTGATTCCGTACTTCCCGATTTCGGTGCACATTGTTGACGTAATCTTGATTTTTGTCATCGGCATTGCGCTTTGCGTGGCAGCGACGTTGCTCCCTGCATGGAAGGCGAGCCGCTTGGATCCTGTAGGAGCCATTAGACATGAGTAGCTTGTTGCAAACAGTTAATCTTCGCAGGGTCTTCTCCGAGACGGGCGAGAACCTTGAGATTCTCAAGGGCGTGAATTTTGAAATGGAAGCGGGGGAGCTGGTGGCTCTCACGGGTTCTTCGGGGTCGGGTAAGTCCACGTTTTTGAATTTGGTGGGGATGCTCGATACGCCGACTTCTGGTGAAATCCTTTTCAAGGGTAAGCCACTTTCCAAGTTCAATGGTGAAGAACGGGACCGTTACCATCGTGTGCAGGTGGGTTTCGTGTTTCAGTTCCATCACCTGTTGAGTGAATTTACTGCGATCGAAAATGTGTGTGTGCCGGGCAGAATTCTCGGGACTTCCGAAGCGGAATGCCGTGAACGTGCCGAGATGCTTTTGGAAACGGTGGGCCTTAAGGATCGCTTTAAGCATTTGCCGCGTGAACTCAGTGGCGGTGAACGCCAGCGCGTGGCGATTGCGCGTGCGCTCATGAACCATCCGGACTTGGTGCTGGCCGACGAACCGAGCGGCAACTTGGACGAGGCTAATTCTGCGATGCTCAATGAACTGATTGGTGAACTCAACGAAAAGTTCAACCAGGCGTTCTTGATTGTGACCCACGACGAGAAATTGGCTAGTTTTGCAAAACGCCGCGTCGTCATGCACGGCGGCGTTATTCAGTAAACTTGCTTTGCAAGTTGATGTTATACGTTTTCGTAGTGACCTTTGCAAGAAAGAATGTCGATAAACTCGCCGTTGATTCTGTAAATGAGCCGTCGTCTATTCTGCGACTCCAGAATCCGCTTAGGTTGCCTTTCAATGCTTCGGGTTTGCCAATGCCTTCAAAATGATTACGCTCAATGTCTTTCACAAGTTGGTTCACTCTTTTGAGTGTCTTTTTGTCTTGCGCTTGCCAGTAGAGGTAGTCATCCCAGGCTTTGTCAGACTATATTTTCTTCATTAGTCGTCGACCTCAATGAGTTCGTGTTCTACGCCTTTCCCGGCGTTCAACTGCTCAATGCCTTTCTTAAGAGCTTCGATATCGTTGGCGTTGTAACGGGCGGTGGGTTCGCGAACCTCGAAGGGGATGCGGCGTTCATTGATGACACTCTTGATGAACATATAGATGGCGGCAGATGAGGACAGCCCTACATTGTTGCAGAACTTGTCAAAACTTTCTTTGTCTTTGCTGTCAATGCGTGCGGAAACTGTTGCCTGTGCCATAATGTTACTCCATTCTTTTTTCTATCAAATATATAAAGTTTTTCTGCAAAGTGCAATATATTTTATGCTGTATTCTGCAAAAATATGCAGTTTGCGCTATATTGCATAAAACGTAGCGTGCTTTGCTTGGCTGAAAATCGGCGTCTTGGGCATCATGAGTGAAGTTTCCGTTGGATAGAATTTTTTATTTTTGCCTATGAGAATTTTTATTGCGAATTACGAAATTATAATTAGAATATGTCAGATATCAACGGTATTTTTTCAAAGAAGGCGAAGGCTGTTTTACAGGCGGCACGCATTGCGGCACGCAACTTGGGCAGCGACAGCGTAACGACGGAACATTTGTTGTTGGGGCTTGTCCGCGAAGATTCCGGCTTTGCTGCCGAGACTTTGATGGCGCTTAAGGTCAACTTGAACGAACTTGGTGAAAATATCCAGCGTTCCTTGACGACTAACGGTGGCATTATGACTGTGGGGGATTCCCACGGGGCGCTCCTTTCTTTTACGGCGCGTTGCAAGGCTGCCCTTTTTAATGCGGCAAAGATTGCCAAAGAAGAAGGCGACCAGTACATTGGCCCGGAACACTTGATGCTTGCCATTTTGCAGCAGGCGGAATCTCCGGCGGCGGGTACGCTTTCGACGTTTGGTGTCACCTACGAGAATTTTGAAGCGACTTTGCTGCAAGTCAAGCGAGAAGCGATGAATGGGCAGGCTCCGTCTGATGGCGCCGACGATGGCGATGACGGACGCTTTATCAATCAGGGCCGTGGCGATACGCGTCAGCAGGTTCGTAGCCAGTCCCGCTCCAAGACTCCGATTCTGGATCATTTCGGTCGCGACTTGACTGCGCTTGCGAAGCAGGGAAAACTCGATCCGATTATCGGCCGTAGCCGTGAAATTGAACGCCTGATCCAGATTCTTTGCCGCCGCAAGAAGAACAATCCGGCGCTCATCGGCGAACCGGGTGTCGGTAAGACTGCGATTATCGAGGGGCTCGCTCAGAAGATTGTCCAGAAGAAGATTCCTGAACTCCTGATGAACAAGCGTGTGGTGACGCTCGATGTGGCCGCCATGGTGGCCGGTACCAAGTACCGCGGACAGTTCGAAGAACGCGTGAAGGGACTCATTACGGAACTTCAGCGTGTCGACAGCTCCGTCATTTTGTTCATCGATGAACTCCATACGATTGTGGGCGCGGGCGGTTCCGAAGGAAGTCTCGATGCGAGCAACATCTTTAAGCCGGCTCTTGCCCGTGGTGAACTCCAGTGCATTGGGGCAACCACCATCGACGAATACCGCAAGTATATCGAAAAGGATGCTGCGCTCGAACGCCGCTTCCAGACGATTATTGTGAATCCGCCCAACTCCGAAGATTCTATCCAGATTTTGGATGGGCTGCGTCCGAAGTATGAACAGCACCACAAGGTGCATTACACGCCCGAGGCAATCCGTGCCGCGGTGGTGCTTGCCGAACGCTATATCAGCGACCGTTTCTTGCCGGACAAGGCCATCGACGTACTCGACGAGGCTGGTGCATGTGTGCGCTTGAATTCGATTCGTACGCCGCAGGACCTCAAGGAAATGGAAGATGAGCTTGCGTCTGCGATGCAGAAGAAGGAAGAAGCTATTGCCGAACAGCAGTACGAAACGGCGGCTTCTCTCCGCGACAAAATTGAGGAACTGACAAGCCGCATTGCCGAACGCCGCGAATCATTGAACAAGGAAGATTCTGCGGATTTGCCCGTCGTGGATGAAAACGAAATCCGCGATTGCATCAGCAAGATGACGGGAATTCCGATCAGTCGTCTTGCCGGCGAAGAAACCCAGAAACTTTTGAAACTGGGCGATGAAATCAAGGAAAGAATCATTGGTCAGGATGCTGCGGTTGATGCCGTTGTTAAGGCGATTCGTCGTACACGCGCCGGTATCCGCAACACGAAACGTCCCATGGGAAGTTTCCTGTTCCTGGGCCCCACGGGTGTGGGTAAGACGGAACTAGCGAAGGTGCTTTCCCAGAGCCTGTTTGGTAGCGAAGATTCCATGATCCGTATCGACATGAGCGAATACATGGAAAAGCATAGCATTAGCCGCTTGATCGGTGCGCCTCCGGGATACGTGGGCTTCGAGGATGGCGGTGGACAGCTGAGCGAAAAGGTGCGCAAGCGCCCGTACTGCGTGGTGCTCCTCGACGAAATCGAGAAGGCTCACCCGGACATTTACAACCTGCTTCTGCAGATTTTGGACGACGGTATCCTTACGGATAGCTATGGCCGCAAGATCAACTTCAAGAACACCATCATTATCATGACGAGTAATGCGGGTGCCCGTGAAGTGCGCCACAGTTCGGGCATGGGATTCACCAAAATGGGCGAGACCGACGACTACGAACGTATGGAAACGGCCATCAAGGAAGAAGTCAAGCGCGTGTTCTCGCCGGAGTTCCTGAACCGTATCGACGAACAGATTGTGTTCCGTCCGCTTTCGAAGAAGGACCTCGTTTCTGTCGTGGATATCCAGCTTACGTTCCTTCAGAAGAATTTGTCCGAAAGGGGAATCCTTCTGGAAGTTTCAGAGGCCGCGAAGGAACATGTTGTGTCCCATAACTACGATTCTGCTTTGGGGGCGCGTCCGATTCGCCGCTCCATCCAGAATCTGGTGGAAGACGAAATTGCGGAAGGTTTGCTGCTTGGCATCTACAAGGATTTCTCGACGATTTCCATCGATGTCGAAAATGGCAAGCTCAAGTTTACGTCTGAAGCTTTGCCTAGCTGATTTTTCCTATATTTGTTCCCGAATTTCAACAATCAACCTAAGAGGTTTAACATGTCTCAAATTTCTGCAGTTCTGATCTTTGGCGCTCCCGGTTCTGGCAAGGGTACCGTCGGTGCAAAGCTCGCCGCCACGACCGCCCTCAAGCATCTTTCGACGGGTGACATTTTCCGTGGAATCGCTCCGTCCAGCGAATCTGGCAAGCTCCTCGCTTCTTACTCCAGCAAGGGTCTTCTGGTTCCCGATGAAGCCACTGTTGAAATTTTCGGCCGCTTTGTCGAAGGCCTCGTGAACACGAACAAGCTGAATCCTGAAAAGGATACGCTCCTCCTCGACGGCATTCCTCGTACGGTGGCTCAGGTCGATCTTATCAAGCCGATCGTCGACGTGAAGCACATTTTCGTTCTCGACATCAAGGACGAAGCTACCATCGTTGCCCGCCTTCTCAACCGTGCTAAGATTGAAGGCCGTAAGGATGACGCCGATGAAAACGTTATCAAGAATCGTCTCAAGGTGTACAAGGAATCCACTGCCAAGGTTCTTGAAAAGTACGATCCGAAGATCATCAGCCACATCGTGGGCGACAATACTCCCGACGAAGTGTTCCTTGACGTGCTCAAGGCTTACGTTGACTTCACCAAGAACGCATAACGTTCAGTGTCGCTGACTATTGGGTGCTTCATTCTGCTCTGAATGAGGCGCCTTTTTGTTTTGTTTTGGTTGTTAAAAACTTTACATTTCGGTTACTTTTTTTTAAATTTGTTTTGAATAATTTTTATTTAGGATTACACTAATGGAACAAAAGATTCAAATGGGCAATCAGAACGTTCAGTCCTCCGCACCGAAGGATGAAGACGAAATTGATATCCTTGAAATATTGGGTTTGCTCCTGAAGCATAAGCTTTTTTTGGGAATCTGTATCTTTCTTGGCTGTATTGCCGGTTTTTTGGCTGCGAACTGGATGCATCCGCAATATACAAGCGATGCGCTTTTGCAGATTGATGTGAAAGGTAACAAGGCGGGGCGCGCCATGGGCGAAATGGGTGCCCTTCTTGATGTTGCTAGCCCTGCCGAAGCGGAAATTGAACTTCTGAAGAGCCGTATGGTCCTGAATTTTGTTGTCAATCAGGAACATCTTTGTTTCAAGGCTAGTCCTATTGGTGCCCTCGATCGTCTGCTACATCGTGAAGGCCGTATGGATTTGGAAAACCTTTACATTCCGACGATAGCCCGTGCCGAAAAGTGGATGGCCGAAGTGGTCGGTGAAAACGAAATTGCCGTTATCTCGCCTGACGGTCGTAAGCTTGTTCAGGGCCCCGTGGGCGAAATTCTTTCTGCTCCATACGGTGGCGATACCTTGGTCATTCTGGTGAAACGCCTGCTTGCAACTCCCGGTCAGAAATTCATGATTTCGCAGATAGAACCGCTAGATGCAGTTCGTGCTCTGATTAAGCAGCTCCAGGTGAGTGAAAAGGGTAAACAGACGGGTATCATTGGTGTTTCCTATACGAGTAAATATCCGGATAAGGCCGCCTCTATTCTGAATACGATTGCAAATGTTTATTTGCGCCAGAATGTCGAAATGCGTAGCGCTGAAGCCGAAAAGACCCTGGAATTCCTGGAAGAACAGCTTCCTGGTGTTAAGGCAAAGCTGGATACTGCAGAAAAGGCCTTGGCTGATTATCGACATAAGATTGGCTCCGTGGATATGGGCGGTGAAACCCGTGCCCACCTTGAAAAGGTGTCTACCTTGGAAAAGGAAATCCTCGAATTGGAACAGCAACGTGAGCAGGCAACGCGTTTGTTCAAGGAAGAACATCCCTCTGTTCAGACGATTGTAAAGCAGCAGGATCGCCTTCGTTCCGAACTTTCCAAGTTGAGAGGCTCTGCTGCCAAGATGCCGCTTACGCAGCAGGAAGTTTTACGCTTGCAAGAAGAAGTGGCCGTGAACAATGCTCAGTATACGGCGATGCTCAACAACATTCAGCAGTTGCGCGTGGTTCGTGCGGGTGAAGTGGGTACGGTGCGTATTGTGGACTATGCCCAGATTGAACGCAAGCCTTCTAAGCCGAACAAGAAGCTTATTTTTGTGGGGTGTGTTGGTGGCTTCTTCCTCTTGGGTGCTCTGCTCATTTATCTGTTGCAGATGACGAGGCGTGGTGTACGTAGCTCTCTTGAAATTGAACGCGAAACGGGAATCAGTGTTTATGCCAAGATTCCGAAGGCCGAAAACGCAATTCTTTCCAAGCGCAACAAGGGTAAGAACACGAAGCCCTTGGTCGAAGAAGATCCTGAAGCTCCTGCAAGTGAATCTCTCCGTTCTCTTTATACCGCTATCGAATTTGCCGTTACCGATATGCATGTCATGATGGTGACCGGTATGGTGCCTGGCGTGGGTAAGTCCTTTGTGTCTAAGAACGTGTCTGCCTTGTTTGCGGGGTCGGGCAAGAAAACCTTGCTGATTGACGCGGATATGCGTCGCGGTGTGGTCTATAGCCATCGTAAGCAGGGCTTGGGCGATGTCCTTGAAGGTCGTTGTTCCCTGGATAATGCGGTTGCCGATTCGATTACCAAGAATTTGTATGTAATCGGTGCGGGTAAGACGAATGTGGCTCCGAGTGAACTTCTACGTGGAGACACGTTCAAGAACTTCCTTGAAGAAGCGAAGTCTAAATTTGATATCGTTGTCGTGGATACTCCGCCTCTGGAACTGGTGACCGACTCCGAACTGATTTACCCGGTGGTCGACTTCGCCTTGTTCGTACTCCACTACGGTAGACACTCCATGGACCAGATCAAGGAATCCATGATGAAGCTCGACCGTTGCTGCGAAGGCAAACCGCGTGCATTCGTGATGAACCATTGCGAACACGAAGGCCATGGTTACGGCTACGGTTATGGCTACTACGGTGGCTACGGCTACTACGGTAAGTACGGGTATTACAACAAGGACAAGAAGAAAAAGTAGAACTTAGAGCTTTGGCTCGGCAAGCTCACGCTTCGCACGCTTGCGAACCTTCAAGGTCCCTGAGCTTGTCGAAGGGCCTGCTAACTTCTACCAAATTGCAACGCGGCTTTGCCGCGTTTTTTCTATATTTGCGCCTATGAAAATCTCCCTATACGATACGACTCTCCGTGACGGTAATCAAGACCGTAAGATAAGCCTTTCTCTTGCCGACAAGTTGCAGATTGCGCGAATTCTTGACCATTTCGGTTTTGACTATATCGAAGGGGGGTGGCCCAATCCGAGTAATCCGACCGACGAGGAATTCTTCCAGAAGATCAAGGAAATCAAGCTGAAGCATGCGAAGATTGCTGCTTTTGGTTCGACCCGTCGCCCCAAGGTGCTGCCCGAGAACGACCCGCTACTGCAGGCGCTCGTGAAGTCCGGTGCCCCGGTCAAGACGATTTTCGGAAAGAGCTGGGACCTGCACGTGACCGATGTCATTCGCACGACCCTCGAAGAGAACCTCGACATGATCGAGTCCTCGGTGGCATACCTCAAGGAATATTCCGAAGAGGTGATTTACGATGCGGAACATTTCTTTGATGGCTACAAGGCGAATCCCGAGTATGCGATCGAGACGCTGAAGGCTGCGGAACTCGGCCATGCCGACTGCATCGTGCTGTGCGACACCAATGGCGGGACGATGCCGTGGGAACTCGAAGAAATCGTAAAGGACGTGAAGAAGAAAATTTCGACACCGATCGGAATCCATGTGCATAATGATGCAGGCCTTGCCGTGTGCAACAGCATCTATGCCGTCAAGAACGGTGCGACGATGGTGCAGGGCGTGGTGAACGGTTACGGCGAACGCTGCGGTAATGCGAACCTCACGACCATTGCTGCAGACCTCCATTTCAAGATGGGCGCGAAGTTCTTTGCTGCAAAGAAAATGGCTCGACTCCGTCAGCTGAGCAGCAACGTTGACCAGATCGTGAACTTGCCGAGCGATGTGCATGCTCCGTACGTGGGCGATGCCGCCTTTGCGCATAAGGGCGGTGCCCACATCGATGGCGTGATGAAGGTGTCCCGCAGTTTTGAACACATTGATCCGCATGCCGTGGGTAATGACCGAGTGTTTGTGACGAGCGATCAGGCGGGTGGTTCCCTGGTGGTCGAAAAGCTCAAGGCCATCAAGCCGGGCATCGACAAGAAGGACCCGGTGGTAGGCAAACTCCTTACCCTTATCAAGGAACGCGAAAACGCCGGTTGGCATTTCGATTCTGCCGAGGCGAGCTTCAAAATGTTGGTGTACCGTCAGCTGGGAATGGTCGAAGAACCGTTCAAGGTGCTGAACTACCGCGTGATTGAAGATAAGACTCCGCAGGGCGTTTCTGTGTCGCAGGCGACGGTCAAGCTCCAGATTGGCGATAAGATTAGCCATCAAGTGAGTGAAGGTGACGGTCCGGTAAACGCACTTGATGCGGCTCTCCGTAAGGCATTGCTCCCGTTCTTCCCGAATATGGCGAAGGTCAAGCTCGACGACTATAAGGTGCGTGTGCTTGGATCTAAGGTCGCTTCCGATGCGACGGTCCGCGTGTGGACGACGTTCGGCGACGAGAAGGGTTACTGGAACGTGGTCGGTGTTTCGAGCAACATCATCGAAGCGTCGTGGATGGCTTTCGTGGATGGCCTCACCTACAAGATTCTGGTGGACAACAAGGTGATTGAAAACGCCTACAAGCATTTGGACGTGAATCCTGTTGCCCCTGCCAAGGCCAAAGAAGAAACTGCTCCTGCCAAGACGAAAAAATTGACTGCCCGTAAGGTCCGTAACCTCGCCGGTGTTTCAAGGAAAAAGTAAGCTATGCAAATTGTAAAAGTTACTCCGAAATCTGCTGAAATTGAACGCATCTGCGGCCGTGAAGTCGCTCCGTCCAGAGAAATCCATGACAAGGTGATGCAGATCCTTGCCGACATCAAGAACGGCGGTATCGCCAAGGCAACGGAATACGCCCAGAAGTTTGACGGCCTTAAGGGCAAGAATATTCGCGTACCGGCATCTGCCATCGCGAAGTCTGCTGCCAAGTGCCCGAAAGAACTCCAGAAGGCCCTGAAGCAGGCCATCAAGAATGTTCGCGACTTCCACAAGAACCAGATGGAAGAATCCTGGCTCATGGAAGGTGCCGATGGGGTAGTCCTCGGTCAGCGCATCCGCCCCATGAAGCGCGTGGGTCTCTATGTGCCGGGTGGTGCAGGCATTTATCCGAGTACCGTGATTATGAACGCCGTTCCGGCCCTGGTGGCGGGCGTTCAGGACATCGTGGTGGTGACCCCGATTAAGGGTGAAATCAATCGCGCTGTGGCTTTCGTGCTGCAGGAACTCGGCATTGACGAAGTTTACCATATCGGTGGCGCCCAGGCGATCGGCCTCCTCGCATACGGTGCGAAGGATGCCAAGGGCAAGACCGTCGTGGAACGCGTCGACAAGATTGTGGGCCCGGGCAACGTCTTTGCCGCTATCGCCAAGAAGGAAGTCTTCGGTGTCGTCGATATCGACATGGTGGCAGGCCCCTCTGAAGTGCTCGTGATGGCCGACAATACCTGCGATCCGGACTTTGTCGCTGCAGACCTGCTTTCCCAGGCGGAACACGGTTCCGGTTTCGAAGCGGCTATCTGCATTACCGACAACTTGGAAACGGCCCAGCTGATTTCTGCTTGCGTCGATGTGCAGGTGGAAAATTCCCCGAAGCGTGAACTCCTTGAAAAGGTGCTCGGAAACTTCGGTCGAATTCTCGTGGTGAAGGACTGGTTCGATGGTGTTGAAATCGCGAACCGCATCGCTCCGGAACACTTGGAAGTGATGACCGCCGAAGCGGAATCCATGGCTGCCCAAATTGAAAATGCGGGTGCCGTATTTATCGGTCCGTGGTCTAGCGAACCGGTGGGCGACTACTTTGCAGGCCCGAACCATGTGCTTCCGACGAACGGCACGGGCCGCTTCTTTAGCCCGCTCGGCGTCTACGACTTCCTCAAGCGTATGAGCATCATCCGCTACAGCGAGAAGGCTATCAAGAAGAATGCGAAGGCCATCGCCGCCGTTGCAACCGAAGAGGGCTTTATCCACCACGCCGCTGCAGTGCTGAAGAGGCTGTAGAGCGAGTGAGGAACGAGGTCGCGCGTTTCACGCGCTTCGAGGTCTGAGGATGCTCGCTGCGATCGCTTCGAGGCATGAGCTCACACCTCAAGCCTCTAGGCCGGTTAGGCCGTACCTAGAATAAAAACATAGTGCCATCGCCGAGGTTTACGCACACTCGGTTACGCCCCGATTCCTTGGCGTTGTAGAGTGCGTCGTCGGCGCGTTTGATGATTGTCTCGACGGAGTCTCCATCTTTACGTTCGGTAAAGCCGACACTGATGGTAACCGAGATAAAGTCTTTTTTGTCCAGAAGCGGAATTTTCATAGCTTCTACACTGGCGCGGAGCCTTTCGCCGACAATCTTTGCGTTCTCGATGCTTGTTCCTGGCAGGAAAATCGTGAACTCTTCGCCACCGTAGCGCACGGGCATGTCGGTGGGGCGTAGACACTCTAGAATTGCCTTAGACACCGCGATAAGCACCTGGTCGCCGACGAGGTGACCGTAGGTGTCGTTGATTTTCTTGAAATGGTCGATGTCTAGCATGAATGCCGAAAGGTGAAGATTCCCGGCGTTACTTCGGCTCAGTTCGCGGGTGTACATTTCTTCGAGCCAACGGCGGTTGTGAAGCCCTGTAAGTGAGTCTACCTTGGCGTTTTCTTCGATGCAGCGGATATGGTATTCTTCTTCGCATACCACCTTGTTGTTGTTGCGCAGGCGATTGCTCAGAAGTTGTAAGAAATTCAGGCATAGGTCGTGCGAAGCATTGAGCATGGCGAGTGCTGTTTCGCCATCGATAATTAGGACCTTGCAGTTTTCCTTGGCGTATACCTTGGCACTTGGTTTGATGTTGTCAAAAATAGACATTTCCCCGGCGCAGTGTCCAGGCTTGATATGGTCGATGTATACTCCGCCCTGGGATTCCACCTGCACTTCCATAAGCCCGTCGAGAAGCACAAGGAGTCTTCGTTGTGGCTGATCAGGGTCGATAAGGAGTGTGCCTGGTTCGGGATAAAACGTTTCACAGCCGAGCAGGTAGCCTGCCAGGCTTTCGAAGGCGACATTCTTGAAAATTTCCTGCCGCTGAAATTCGGCCCTGGAAATGGGCAGCGTCTCTAGTTCGTTCGCACTCATACCATAATTATATACAAAAACTTGTGAAAATGAAAAAATAAAATACTACTTTTTGAAAAAACATACGAAAAGAAGGATTTATATGGCAAAAACAATACTCCAATCTGTATTATTCCAGGGGAAAACTCAGGATATCCTTATCTCGGGTAAGAAATTTGCTAAGGTCGGGAAAGCTCTTACCGCTCGAGATTACGACAAGGCCGATGTGGTGGACTGTAAGGGCCTTGCGATTGTTCCTCCTTTCTATAACGGTCACACCCATGCTGCCATGACGCTCCTGCGTGGGTATGCCGACGACATGCCCCTTCAAAAGTGGCTTATGGAATATATCTGGCCCTTTGAAGCGAAACTTACGCCAAAGGATATTGAAATTGGCTCTCGCCTTGCCGTACTTGAGATGATTAAATCAGGAACGGTGTTTTTTGCCGATATGTACTGGCATCGCGAACACACCATGAAGGTGGTTGAGGAAATGGGTATTCGAGCCGCCATTGGTGTGACCATCGCCGAAAACCTGGGTACTTCGGGGCGTATTGAAGAGAACATGAAGTTCATCCGAAATCATTGCCATGAATCGGATCGTGTAAAGATTTCAGTAATGCCCCATTCCATTTATTTGGTGGGAGAAAAACTCTTTAAGCGTTGTGCCAAGGTTGCTCACGAAGAGGGAATGGTGCTCCATACGCATTTGGCCGAAACGCTTAAGGAAGTTCGCGACTGCAAAAAACAACATGGCTGTACGCCGGTGGAACTCCTGGACCGTTATGGAGTCTTGGATGATAACCTGGTGGCAGCCCATTGCGTTCATTTGACGCAAAGCGACATGGCGCTCATGGCAGATGCGGGCACAGCGGCTATTCTGAATCCATGCTCCAACTTGAAGCTGGGCAGCGGAATCCCGAAGATTGCCCAGATGATGGATGCTGGCATCTTGCTTGGTGTCGGTACCGACGGTGCCTCTTCGAATAACAACCTCGACATGCACGAAGACATGAAACTCGTTTCGCTGTTGGCAAAGGCTAACGGCCAAGCCGATTCGCTCCCGGCCGGTGAAGTGCTGAACATGGCAACGGCCCACGTGGCGATGGCTTACAATATTCCTGCGGGAGTCATTGGCGAAGGCCTCTTGGCCGATGCTCTTTTGCTGGATCTTAAGAATGAACGCCTGAATCCGCAACATAACTTGGTAAGCAACTGGGTGTATGCAGCCGACAGCAATGCGATTCATTCCGTAATTTGTAATGGCAAGTTTGTGATGAAAAATCGTCATGTCGATGGTGAAGAAGATATTGTGAAAGAAGCCAATGAATGCGCCATGCGGCTCGCTCGCCAGTAACTGATTTGCTATATTGCACATCCGTATATCATATAGGAGCGCTTGATGGCAAATATTGTAGATGGTGCAGTACTCGATCGTGAATTAAACCCGGAGCAGGCGGCTGCCGCAAAAAAAATTGACGGGCCGATGCTCATTTTGGCGGGTGCAGGTTCGGGAAAGACGCGTTGCATTACCTATAAGATTGCCCACCTTGTGTCGCAGCACGGGGTCGAGGCGGACCGTATTCTCGCGGTGACGTTTACCAACAAGGCCGCGCGCGAAATGAAGTCGCGTATCCAGAAGTTGCTTGATTGCAACATGAATTTTAGCTGGATGGGAACGTTCCATTCCGTGTGCTTGCGCCTGTTGAAGCTTTGCCTTTCCAAGGAATCGGTCGTGGCTGCCATGGGCGGTCAGTGGTACGATGGCAATTTCTCGATCTACGATGACGACGACCAGAAGCGCATTCTCAAGGAAATCTTGAAGGAAGACCTGGGCGACAATTTCGAGGCGTCCGAAGTCAAGAAGTTGCATGCGGCGATTTCGAAGTACAAGAATACCGTTTTGAACAAGGGTGGCTTTGCGCAGTTGCAGACGCCGGACATCGCTCTTGAAATGGCAGCCTTTGCCGACGAGGAAAAGCGGGCGAAGTACTACGCCGAATACCAGAAGCGTCTCAAGGAATCGAATGCGATGGACTTCGATGACTTGCTGTTCAATACGGTCTACATGCTGCAGAAATTGCCGAAGTTAGCCGATCAGCTGGCTGAACGTTTCCGTTACGTGGTGGTGGATGAATACCAGGACACGAACGATGTTCAGTACGAACTGCTGAAATTACTGATAAACGAGAATAAGAATGTGACCGTGGTGGGCGACGATGACCAGAGTATTTACGGCTGGCGTGGCGCAAACATCAAGATTATCCGTAACTTCCACCGCGATTTTGCTCCGGTGACAATTGTAAAGCTCGAACGCAACTACCGTTCGACTGCGAACATCGTGAAGGGCGCTGGTTCCGTGATTGCGCATAACATACGTCCGCAGGAAATGCAGAAGAACGTATTCTCCAAGGAAGATGCGGGCGAGCTCATTCACGTGCGTCACTTTATGGATGACCGCGGCGAAGCGTCGGCGATTGCCGATACGATTGCGAAGGCTGGCCCTGATTTTTATGCAAAGACGGCGGTGTTCTACCGCACGAACGCGCAGTCCCGCGCCCTGGAAAAGGCGCTGAATGACCGCCGTATACCGTCGGTCATTTTTGGCGGCATGCGGTTCTGGGACCGTAAGGAAATCAAGGACGTTCTCGCATACTTGCGCCTGCTTGCTAACGAAAAGGACGATGCCGCCTACCTGCGCGTGATCAACACGCCTCCGCGAGCCATTGGCAAGACGACCGTCGAAAATATCCTGGAGCGTGAACGCAATGGTGAAGGAACCTTCTGGGAAAACTTGCTTGCCGAAGCGAACGGTGTCGGTCGTACCGCCCCCAAGCTCAAGGGATTCACCGACTTGGTGCTTGGCTGGAAGGCGCTTGTTGCTGCCGGCGAGACTCCGCTCCCGATTTTGGCGGAACGCATCATCAACGATGTGGGCTACAAGGAATTTCTCCGCAAAGAAGATGAAATTACTGCCGACGAACGTATCGGTAACTTGGACGAAATGGTGAACGCCATCCGCGAATTCGACGAAGAACATCCGGGGGCGACTCTCGATGCGTTCTTGCAGGATATCTCGCTTTTGACCGATGCCGACAAGAAGGTGGACAATTCCAAGGGCCAGGTGACGCTCATGACGATTCACATGGCGAAAGGTCTTGAATTTAATACCGTTCACATTGCGGGCTGCGACGAAGAAATCTTCCCGCTCATCCGCATGTCCTCGATGCTTTCGGGGGCCGAGATGAACGAGCAGATGGAAGAAGAACGCCGACTTTTTTACGTGGGCTGTACCCGCGCTGAAAAGAAACTTTACCTGTACCATGCGGAACGCCGCTTTTTCCAGGGAAACATCCGTCCTTTTGCTCCGTCGCGTTTCCTGAAGGAACTCGATCCTTCTGTTGTTGATTTTACACCTTGTACAGATTTCGGCGGTTCCGGTTTTGGCGGTGGCTTCGGTGGCGATGACTTCAACCAGGATTTCTCGGGGGCGCGTCTTTCGCGTCCGCCCCGTCCGAATATCCCGTCGAGTTTCCCGCGTAGGCCGTCAAGTGGCTTTGGTTCCAGTGGCTCAAGCGGTTTCCGTCCGGGCTTCAACCGTCCGCCTTCTATTCCGAATTCCGTAAAAAAGAATGACAAGCATATTGTCTATCGCAACCCGGTGAAGGTGGCTGCTCCGCCAAAACCAGCCGCTCCGACTGGTCCGCGTGTGGTCTACGATGAATTCAGTGAAAATCCGTTCCATCCGGGAGTTCGCGTGCGCCATACCAAGTACGGAGTCGGCACGATTGTCAAATGCTACGGCTCGGGGGACAATGCGCGCGTAGATGTGCGTTTCGGGAACGATCCAACGGTCCGCACGATTATCTTGAAGTATGCTGCATTGCAGATTGTTGGGTAGTTTTTTAGAGAGGATTCAATGGCTCAGGAAAATGAAAAATCCGCTTTGACAGAATCGCTCGGGCTTGCTCCCGTAAGGATCGCCCGCCTGATAGCGTCGCTGATAGCCCTGATGGGAATGTTCTTGTTGCTTATTCAGCGGGTTCTTTCCGCCGTCATGGTGATGGCCGCCGATGGCGTCAAGATGGGGCTTGCGCGTTACAACAACTTTACGGGGCGATTTGCGGCACAGAATTTTGCTGAAGACCGTCAGCTTCTCAAGTTGCTAAAGGAAGTGCAGAATCTTTTGCCGACGGCTTCGACTGCGCTTTCGATTTTGATGGTGACATCGATTCTTTTATTGGTTGTTGCGCTTGCCGGGCTTGCTTTCCCGCGTCAATTTACTCATATCCTGGTGGCGTTGAAATTGCTCCGCTGGGTACAACCGGGTGAAACCATGGAAACTTCCGATGCGCGTTCGTTACGCGATGCGCTGACAAAATTCGGTAATATCCCCTTAAAAAAGCTGTCGATTCCGGTTGGCGTTGTAGCAGGCGTTGTTATTCTTTGTCTCGTTGTTTCGAACTGCCACGACAAAATACAGGAAGGCTCGACTGCAGATGCTGTCGATGAATTGCAACAACAGGCGCTTTCCTACATTACCGCTCAAAGGGATTACTTTGCAAAAAACAAGACGCTTGGAAACGCAAAGGCGTTGCAACTTTCGGATAGCCTGTCTACGGACGTGTTTACCTATAAGGTGACACCGTCTCGATTTACGGCGGTGTCTAATGTTGCGCTCGGAAAATGCCCAGCAGGAAGTAGATGGAGCGTGAGTGCGACAGTCAAAGGTGTTTTCAACAAGGAACTTTCGCTATACAGGGGTGTTCCGAAGGATTCCAGTTGTGCCGTTTTGACTCCCGATTATAAGCAGCTGGGGAGAACTCCCCAAAAAACGGCTCCTTAACGATTTCATTAAATGGGGTATGTCATGTCTGAAAAGATGGTTTATGCGTTGACGATTGCCGGTTTTGACGGATCTGCCGGAGCGGGCTTTATTTCGGATATCAAGACAATGGCTCATTTCGGCGTGTACGGTCAGGCGGTTTGTACAGCTTTTACCGAACAGAACGAGGACGAATTTGTTGCTCCCGGCTGGGTGATATGGGAACGCATCGAGGCTCAGCTTGAAACACTTTTTAGACGCCATACGTTCAAGTTCGTGAAGATCGGTCTTGTCGAAAAGGCGCGTACGCTGAAACGGATTGTAGAATTTGTCCGCCAAAAATCGCCGGATGCCTTTATTGTATGGGATCCGATTGCAAGTGCTTCAGCCGGTTTTCATTTTATGCGTGATGCCGAAACCTTCTTGCCCATTATGAAGTCGATTGACTTGGTGACTCCGAATCAAGACGAATATGAGTATTTGGGACTGGAATCTGCGGCAGCCCGCGGTGAAATCCGGATGGGGCATGACTTTGCGCTGCTTTTGAAAGGCGGGCACGCCAAGGGAGATGAATCGGTGGATACCTTGTGGTACAAGGATCATCAGTTTAAGTTCACGAGTCCGAGGCTCCCTGGCAAAGGTAAGCATGGCACCGGCTGTGTACTGAGTTCTGCAATTCTTGCAAACGTGGCTCTTGGCAAGGATTTGCCGACCGCTTGCGAAATTGCCAAGCAGTATATGAATGAATTTCTCGAAAGCGGTGAAGGCCGCTTGGGATTTTTGGTTTAAAAAGGAGTTATTTATGGCTTTATTTAAAAATAAGAGGATGTCTTTGCGGGGATGTGTAGCTACCGTGGCAATCTCTAGCTTGTTTCTTCTTGCCTCTTGCGGTGGCGACAGCGGATCTAACGGTTCGAGTGACAATGAATCCTCCGAAGAAATCGAAAATGACGATTCCTCCTCTTCTTGCGAGGACTGTGAAGACGATGCAACCTCTAGTAGCTCTGCCAAGACGAAATCTTCTTCCAGCGTCAAGAAAGGATCCTCTTCTGATTCCGAGGTCAACGACGAAGAATCCAGTAGTTCTAAGGACCCAGAAGAGTCCTCCAGCAGCGAAGTCTGTGAACAGGATAGTTGCTCTATAGACCAACCCGATGAGTTTATTGTGATTAGCGGTGTGGCGCAAAAGGGACCGTTTGCTTCTGGCGCGTCTGTCAAGCTGTACGAATTTGATAGTACGACTTATACCCGGACCGACAAGAACTTTACGGGAATGATTGTCACGAACGACGGCCAGTTCACCATTTCGGATGTGACGCTTGCTGGTGGGTATGCTTTGTTCGAAGTGGATGGGCATTTCCGTAATGAGATTACCGGCTTGAGATCGAAGGCTGCCGTTACCCTGAATGCTCTTGTTGACATTTCCCACCGTAAGACGGTGAACATCAACTTGCTTACGCACTTGGAATACGAACGTACCCTATACTTGATGAGCCTTGGTAAGGACTTCGTTTCTGCCAAAGAGCAGGCCGAGACTGAAGTTCTGAAAGCTTTTGAAATCAAGAGTAAATTTGCAAGTCCTGAAGACCTTGATATTTTCGGTAAGGGAAATGGCAATGCAGCACTTCTTGCCATGAGCGTGCTGTTGCTTCGAGAATTGAAAGAATCGGAACTCAACGATTTTCTGGACAATTTGTCGACCGATATCGTCAGTGACGGAGTCTGGGGTGATGAGTATGCCAAGGCAGAAATTGCCGACTGGGCACGGACGAAGGACCTTGCGCGCAAACTTGCTGAAATTCGCTCCAATATCGAAAAATGGGATTTGGGAACTGTGCCTGAGTTCGAAAAGTTTGTACGTAACTTCTGGTACATGAATTACGGCTTGGGTGAATGTGATTCAAAGAACAATGCCGAAGTCAAGGCTTCTAGCAACGAACTCACCGAACCCTACGGTACGCAAATTCGTTACATCTGCAAAGATGGCGCATGGATTGAAGCGACAGACATGGAAAAGGATTTTTATCTGTCTGGTAAAGATATGGGAGAAGATGGCGAATTTTGGACGGGACTTGTGACTGAAAAGAAATACAAGTACGATGAAAAATTAGGTGAATGGTTGGAAGCGGATTCGATAGATGTGATTTTGGATAATGCTTGCGTCGAAACACGCATAGGTTTGGTTGATGGTGATGAAAATGGTGGTAAGTACTACTGTACCGCAAACGGCTGGTTGAGTATGGTGGATAAATGGTCTTATGAGGTGCCGAAGGAGGTTCGCATGAATCCGGAAATTGAATATGGTACCATGACCGATTCTCGAGATGAACATACCTATAAGACGGTGAAGATTGGTAATCAGGTGTGGATGGCGGAAAATCTGAACTATGCCGATAGCTCTACGACACCGAGCCTGTTGAAGAATAATTGGTGCTATACCTATGGGGAAAAGTCGGAAAACTGCACCGTGGCAGGTCGCTATTACACTTGGGCTGCGGCTATCGATTCTGTCAAACTTTATGAGGATTATACGATTAAATGTGGCGATGGCGAAACCTGTACGTTGCCTGACACCGTGTACGGTATTTGCCCGCCGGGATGGCATTTGCCGACAGATGCCGAATGGAACACTCTGATTACCGAAGTTGGTGGAGAAAAGACTGCCGGTATAATACTGAAAACGCAGACCGGTTGGGACGAAAGGAAGGGCGGTACAGACGAAGTGGGCTTCTCGGCGATACCTGCTGGCTTCAGGGAAATAAATGGCTACTTCGGTAACGAAGGCTTACTCGGTTACTTCTGGAGTGCTACTGAGGTCGATCGCGACAATGCAAGCAATATGTACGTGGGTTACTATAACGGCGCATACCTGCGAGGCAGCAGTAAGTACTTCGGTTATTCCGTTCGTTGCCTCCAGAATGAACAGTAAGACTAAGGACTCCGTAGGAGTCCTTAGTTAGGTGGGGGAAATGCCCTCACCTTTTGTATGAGAAAAGCCCCGCAGAGCGGGGCTTTTAATGCTTTTAGATCCTTCGACTTCGCTCAGGATGACAATTGCGGTCTCTGTGAGCAACAAAGCCCCTGGTATTAACCAGGGGCGGTTGCGAGAGCGAACGCTTCGGGGCCGTACTTTGATGATTAGGCGTGAGCGGTCTCTGTGAGCAACAAACGCCTCGTATTAACGAGGAGTGGTTGACGCTTTCAGCGTCCGCGGCTGCACTCGGTCATAAAATCATGCAAGCATAATTTTGCGACACTCGTTTTGCACGCTTTTGCGAGAGCGAGCGCTCAGGGGACGTGCATCGTCCGATTGGGCGTGAGCGGTCTTTTGTGAGCAACAAAGCCCCTGGTATTAACCAGGGGCGGTTGCGAGAGGACTGGCTCCAGAGTAAGGATTTTGCTGGTTTTAGCCAGTCCGGTCGTTTAGTCTTCTTCGGCCGGGCGCTTGGAGAGCTGCTTACGCTTGATCGGGTCGAGCTCGGTCTTGCGGAGGCGGAGCACTTCCGGCGTGACTTCGATGCATTCGTCTTCGTTGATGAAGGTGACGCATTCTTCAAGGGTCAGGCGGCGGTACGGAGTCAGCTGGATCATGTCATCGGCGGACTTGGAACGCATGTTGGTAAGGTGCTTACCCTTGGTGACGTTCACGATGATATCGACGTCGCGGTTGTGTTCACCCACGATCATGCCCGGATAAACTTCGGCACCCGGTCCGATGATGAGGTAACCACGATCTTCGAGGTTGGAAAGTGCATAGCTTGCAGCTTCGCCCGGTTCCTTCGCAATGAGCACGCCGTTCACGCGGGCCGGAATTTCGCCCTTGTACGGTTCGTAGTCCTTGAAGATGGACTGGCTGACGGCATAACCCTTGGAAAGGGAAAGGAGCTTCGGACGGATACCGATAAGGCCACGGCTCGGAACGAGGTATTCGAGAGTGACGCGGTCATTTTCGTCGGTGGTCATGTTGACCATTTCGCCCTTACGGGTGTTGATTTCCTGGATGCAGGCGCCGCTGAATTCGTTCGGCACTTCGACCTTGAATTCTTCGATCGGTTCGAGGAGCTTGCCGTTTTCGTCGGTCTTGAAAATCACCTGCGGAGAACCGATGGTGAATTCATAGAGTTCACGACGCATGTTTTCGACGAGGATGGTCAAGTGGAGAATGCCACGGCCGGACACCTTGAAGGTGGAGGCGCCGTCGACCTTTTCGACGAGGAGGGCGGGGTCGGCCATGTGGGCGCGTTCCAGACGTTCCTGGAGCTGGTTACCCGTCATGAACTTTCCACCGTACTTACCGGCCAGGGGCGAGGTGTTCACGGTGAAGAGCATAGAGATGGTCGGCGGGTCAATGTGGATGCGGGGGAGGTGCACCGGATTGTTCGTCGAAGAAAGGGTATCACCGATGTCGAAGTTGTCGAGACCGGCGATCAAGATGATGTCGCCCGGACCGGCTTCTTCGATCGGCTGCGGAGTCAGGCCTTCGTAACGCAGAATCTTCTGGATACGGATGTTCTTCACCTTGCCGTCGCTCGTAGCCTGGGCAACGGTCATGTTCGGCTTGAAGGTACCCTGCTGCACGCGGCCCACGGCCAAGCGGCCGAGGAAGCCCGAGTATTCAAGCGATGCAATCTGCAGAAGCGGTTCGGCAGCCGGATCGCCCTTCGGGGCCGGGATGCGTTCGATAATCTTGTCCATCAAGATGTGGAAGTCGCCATCGGGGTCTTCCATTTCGGCCTTGCAGATACCCTTACGGCCAGAACCGAACACCTTGTCGAAGTCAAGCTGCTGTTCGTTGGCGTCGAGTTCGCAGAACAGGTCGAACACCTTGTCGAGTGCTCCGTGCGGATTGCAGCCGTCGCGGTCGATCTTGTTCACGACCACGATAGGGATAAGTCCCATTTCAAGGGCCTTCTGGGTCACGAAACGGGTCTGGGCCATGGGGCCTTCGAATGCGTCTACCACCAGGATAACGCCGTCCACCGTACCGAGAACGCGTTCCACCTGGCCACCGAAGTCGGCGTGCCCCGGGGTATCGACGATGTTCACGCGATAGCCCTTGTACATGACGCTCGTGTTCTTGGAGAGGATGGTGATGCCGCGTTCGCGTTCCAGGTTGTCACTGTCCATCACGCGTTCGTTGACTTCCTCGTTTTCGTGGAAGGTTCCGCACTGCTTGAGGAGTTGGTCCACCAGGGTAGTTTTACCGTGGTCAACGTGGGCGATAATGGCGACGTTTCTGATTTTAGATGTATCCATAATGGCTCTTTTGATTAGCGTTTATTTTTGGGCGCAAATTTAGAAATTATAACCGATTATGGCAATGTTTTTGCCTCAAGTTTACTATATTTGGGCTACTATGGCAAATGAATTCGACAATTTTGATGACGAAGAAATGGACGAGGCCGCCCTCGAAAAGTTTGAATCCGAGGAAACCCTTTCCCAGGCACCCCAGGTCCGCGATTATAGCGACCGCCGTATCCTGATTTGGGAAGAAGACGATTCTCACCGCGAAGCATGCCTTACCGTGTTGACCGACCTCCTGGTGGGTGCCACCATCAAGGCCGTAAAGACCGAAGCCGAAGCCCAGGAACAGCTCGAAAACGACGACTGGGACACGTTCGTTGTCGATTTCTATACCGAAGGCGTTTCTTCGAGCGATTTCATCAAGAGTGCGAACAACTATCCGGGTTCCATTCTGGTCGCCATCAATATGGGCCCCTTGACGCTCCCCGAAGAACGCGATCCGGTTCGTACGGAGCTTCTGCGCAGGCTGTTCGATGTCGAACGCGCCAATACGCAGATTCACGCCTAACGTCTGCAGTACCCTTGGGTATTAGAACCAGGAATTCGGTTTCGGCAGGTCTTTGATCTGTTATTTATTGTTGCTTGCCCCGGTGAAACGGGGCTTTTTTTATTGTTCAATAAATTTGAGGTTCAATTATACTGCGAAAAAGTGCTGCAAAAATAGCTTGAATATAATATTGACAAGGTTGTATATAAAAACTATTATTTCGCCCAAAAAATTCTGTATAAAAATTTTTACCTTATCTGGTTACGAAAAAACAGAGGATGTCTGATATGAAACTTCAATGTGTAAAGTTCTGTGCGCTCACCGCCCTGGCTACGTTTGGCTTCTGGGGGTGTGGCGATGATCTTGCCATGTCGGAAAATGCGGTTCAAACGTTTACCACGATTGAGTCCCTGACGGAACTCTGTACCGAAGATATCGATGGCACTATGGTCTTTGAGAAAAGTACGGCCACGATGTATGTGTGTGCGGATGAAGAATGGGTTGCCATGAAAAATACGGACGAGAACCCTGGCGAGGCTTATAGTAAGTATGTCATGGTGCGCTTCCCGGTGCAGACGTCCAAGGAAACGAATTCCGAAAACATCTACGACGAAATCTGGAAGAACTTCAAGGGTGGTGAAAATGCCGAACTTATCGTGATGAGCCTTGACGAAAACCTCACTCCGAACGGCAAGGTGTTCTTGCAGGACCTGTTTGCCTCTGCCAACAAATCCTTCGTGACGATTGAAGAAACGAACAATAAAACGGTGGAATACAAGATTGCCCGCCTAGAAGGTCGTATTGATATGACGGACTTGACGTCTCCGATTGTCAAGCTCCGCGTAAAGCTGAATCTGACCAATAACGTGCTCGGCGACGATGGTAAATTCGGTTCCAATGCAACGGATGTTATCTACAATGCCTATGTGGACTTGTCCGGCGAATCCGATACGGTTGTAATTGACTTCTTGACCGACTACAAGGCCGCCCGCGTAAAGAGCTTGATAGCCGACGGCAAAGGAAAAACGGACTTTGTAACTGCAAGTAAGCAGGCCAACCAGGAACTTGCCGATGCCCTCTACTTGGAGAAGGATGGCGAGGATGTATACCCGACATTTGAAACATACGTGCCGAATGAAATTGGCTTGGCCGAATACTTCAACAGCGTCGTCTGGGTGATGGCCCTCATTGACCAAAAGGACAAGACTCCGGGTTTTAACTCGGTCTATAACGCATTCCGCAATGTCTTTGCCGAAAATGGTGACTTCAACAAGGCAATCACGACGACATACGCTGGCGAAGATCGCAGCATGTTCTTTGTAGACTACCTCGCTTTGCTTATCGATGCGAACTTCTTCAAGTGGATCCAAATGCAGCATGGCGACTATACTGCTGAAACGAATGTCTGGAGTGGTACGGATGCCGTCTATTACAAGATTTTGCAGAATGGATTTGTGGAAGCCTATAAGCTTAAAGTCGAAGACGCAAAGGTTTTCAATGATCCGTTTGGCTATAGCAGCAAGGTGTATAAGTCTGATGTCGAAGGGGGATATTTCCGTTACTTTGAATATATCGAAAACGAAGAAGTTTGGTATCCTGTAACACTTTGGGCTGTAGGTGTTGCAACGGTGGAAAAAGTTTGCGATGCTGACGCTGTTAATTCGACCTTCTTCTATAGCTTTGAAGGTCTTGATGAAAATGCCATTTGTGTATGCGACAATGGTAAATGCTACTGGCTTGACACCAACGTATGCCTGGGCCGTAGTGAAGGCGATAAGGGATCGGCGTTCATTGACGGGGAAATTCAAGAGTATGAGTGTGTCAAAGAGAAATGTAATCTGTCTGATTCTACTGTTTGCAATAATCTTGGACTTGTGCCTGGCATTCCGAGCTCTTCGAACTCTGTTGCATCCTCTTCTAGCGCTGCAAGTGGCAAGACTCCGGAAGAACAGGCCAACAATCCGGAATCCAAGCTTTACCTCGGTGTGTGCAATGTCGACAACGCTGGCGAAGAAAAGCTGTTCGACATCAGGAATGCGGAACTAGCCACGGCAACGAGCAAAACAACCCTTGTATGTGATGGCTCCAAATGGAGAAAGAAAGATGGTCATGACGAGGAATATGGAATATGTACAAAAACCGTGATGAAAAAGGGAGTCGTCAAGGATGAAAATGGTTCCGCCTGGTACAAATGCGATTACCTTGATAAACAGGAAAAATACGAATGGATTGCTACTGATTGGCGTGACAAGGATTTAGAAAAGGCTTGCCATTATGGCAATGTCAATGAAAAAGTGGTTACTGAATCCGGTTATGAATATGTTTGTGAAGAAAATTCTGAATATACAGACAACGACGGTAACCATACCCATGAATGGCGTGAAACGACTGCTGATGAATATTGCGTGGGTGACCGCGTCAAGGCTACAGTGCAGAAGCTTGAAGACGAAGACCTCGGCGAATCGACCTTCAACGAAAAGTGTAGCTACCACGGTTCTACCTATGTGAGAAACAATACTGCTAGCGGGGCCAAGAAATGGGTGTACTACGGTGATTTCACCAACGAAAGCACAAAAAACAGCGTTTTCTTGTTCTTGAATGGTTATAAGGATAATGTAATTTACACTTGTAACGATTGGTACTGTGATTCTGTTTCTGTAGAAGTCGTGCAGGGTGCAATTGCCTCGAATATGCCAGAAGACGAAAAACAGAAATGGATTAATGTCCTTTGCAACTATGGCGATTACAAGCGTGCTAGTGGCTACGCCGACGGCATCGCCTTTGAAGTCGAAGTGCAACTCTCTGAAGCCGAAATTAAGAAGACTTATGTCGCAAGCGCTTCTAGAAATGATTGGCACGAACCTACCTTTGAGGATATCTATGGCAAATGCGACGAAGATAAGATGAAAAATCAAACCGAAGTAGCTGTTTACGAAGGAATAAAATACAAGTGTAACTACATTTCTGGAGCTTCTTCCAGCGGATACTCTTGGGTTAAAGCAAGCGATTTGGATGAAAACGCAACGCTTGGAATTTGCACGAGAAATCGAATGAAAGAAAAAGATGTCGCTATAGTCGGTAACGCATACTATGGATGTCTTTATAATAATAACGTAGAAGGAATCCCCGCAAGTTCTTCCTCCACAGATTGGCTAGAAATTGGTGAAAAAGAGTACCTTAACGCCAAGTTTGGTGATTGCGAAACCGATAGAGGTGATACTAAAAATATTACAGACATTAAGAGCGAAACCCTCAAGGACGGTGAAAGCCACAGTTTCAAGTGCTCTATAGCTAAAGAAGTCGAAAATGGTAATGGTAAGTGGGTTGACGCCTCCACAGACATTGCTCTCGACAAGATTTGCAACAGAGATAACGAAGATGCAACTGTTACCAAAGAAAGCGTAATCTATGTCTGTGCGTACAAGGATGAATCATCCATGTATCAGTGGATTACTTTTGATGAGTACTGCGAAACTAATGGTGAAAATTTGACTTACGGTGGGTATCATGACAATCCGCATAGTTCTTCTAGTATGTCTCACTGTGGCGAAAGTCATGAATGTCAAACGGAAACCGACAAGAAAATCTGCCATGCCGGTACCGAGTCTTTCGTCAAATTGGATAGCGTGTGGCAATCTGTGGCAGTATATTGCGATAATCATTCTACAGGTTCCGCCTGTGAATTTGTCAATCATGAAGGTAATATACACGAGTCTACTGTTAAGTATTACGAACAAACGGAATACTACGTAAAAACAGAACAAGGTTATAAGAAAGCAAAAACTGCAGAAGAATATTGCAGCAAAGCGTTTGGTCCGAATCATGAAGAGCTCTGCGTATTTGAATTTGATGTTTATTCTTATAGCGAAAGTTCCAGTGAATGGATTCTTTTCCGTGAAAACTAACCGACCCGTGGATAGAATTTGTACTAGAACATGAAAAAACTTACCCTTATACTTGCACTTGCGCAGGCGGCGGTATTATATGCTGCGGAATCTACCCGTTACAAGGACCGCATGTTCGAAGTTGAAAAAACTTCGGACGTGGTCTATGCAACGGGTGTTCCTCAGTTGAATAAACTTCACCAGTTGTCAATAACGTTCCTGGCCTTCGATCAGAATATTTATTTTTATCAAGATGAATCTTCGACGGAGAATGTTAACCTGAAAATGGATATATACACTCCGAAGGACGATAATCAGGTGAAGCGAGCTGCCGTTATCGTGGTTCACGGTGGGGCGATGATTGGGGGTGCGAAAGACAAGAATAGCAAGATTGTTGCTTACTGCGATTCTTTGGCCGCTCGAGGCTTTGTTGCGGCCTCCATTGATTACCGCCTTGGCGTTACGGTAACAGGAGAATTTTCGTTAAAAGGCTTGCTTAAAGGTAATACCTACAATCTGGCGGTAGACAGTGCCGATTATGCACGGGCTGTCTATCGTGGCGTTCAGGATGTCAATGCCGCAGTTCGTTACATGCGTGCGAATGCAGATAAACTCGGAATCGACTCGAACAGAATTTATCTCGTAGGCAACAGCACCGGTGCAATTCTTTCCTTCGAGAACATTTATGCCAACAGCAAGGACGATTTCTTTGATTACCTCGAATACGACGGTGTCCCGACTCTCGGCGATCTTAACGATTTCGGCGAGCAAGGCGTGAGTGCTCATGCCAACGGCGGCGTGTTCCTATGGGGAGGCGTTCACGATCCGAAAATTGTCGCGAACAATCGTATTCCAGTCTTGCTCGTCCATGGAGAAGAAGATTCGACCGTCTTGTTCAAGACGGGGCGCCCCTTGCAGAATTTTTCCCTGACGGGGACGGGTATTCCGAAGGCTTTTGCAAACAGGTTGCTGATCAACCTTGAAACTCCGACCCTGTACGGAAGCTTTGTCGTCGATTCTACACTGTCTGCAAGCAACGGCGAAAAGGCTAATCAAGAGACTTATTTCGTAGAAGGTCAAAAACACGAATTCTACGATAACTCGGATTATACGGATAACGTCAAGACGAAGGTGTTCGATTTTCTTTATAAGCTTGCGACCTCGAATAAGGTTATTTACGATTTCGGTGCGATAACGATTACCGAAGATAACAAGGGAATACGCCATGCCTCCGTTGACGGAGAATACAATGGCTCCGGTATCGTTTCGGTAGACCGGGAAATTCCGGTGAACGATGTCGTCCTGGAAAGGACCTTCAATACCAGCGGGTATTCTACGGTCGTGTTGCCTTTCAGTGTCAAGAGCGGCGATGTATCGGGCGCAAAGCAGTTCCTAGATTTCGTCGGCGTTGAACGCAATGCCAAGGGGAGATGGGTGGTGCAGATGATGCGCGTCTGGTGTGATGAAAAGACCGTGATCGACGATATCGAACAGATGAACATTAGCGATGAAGATAAGGAAATCGCCAAGGAAGGTTGCCGAAGTGTTTCCGGGGATGACATCGTCCTTTCCGCTTATAAGCCGTATTTTTTACAGATGCAAGGCACGGAACTCACTTTTAGCGGAGCCGTGACGTTTGAACCGTCGGCAAAAAAGGTTGAAACTGTTGTGGATGATTGGATTTTCCGTGGAACGCTGGCTCCGAGGCGGTGGACTGAAGGTGACGCCGAACTGGGCTATGCCTACGGATATTCTGCTATCAACAAGGACCGTGTTAAGATCGGCGATTTTGTAAAGGCAGGTAAAAACGCCTACATTAATGCGCTGCGCTGCTATTTGCTGTATAGCGTCCAAATAATTGACAATGTTCAAGACATGCGCTGGGCTCCCGTGCCGGTAACTGTGAACAATCTCCCGGAGAGCATGGAGGTCGTGATTGTCGACCGTGTTCACGACGAGGAAAAGACGACCGTCATTGGACGGATCGATACACGCACCGGAGAATTCACTGCGGTACCCAGTTATCGTGCTTTCGACCTTAAGGGGCGTTCCGTGGGCAAGGGACGTTCTGCGGCGGGAATGTACTTGAAGAAACGGGTTGCCTCTCCAAAATAACGAAGGGTAAAGGATTTTTATGAAAAAAGAGAATGCCAAGAAAAAGGCTTATGCCGCTCCCAAGATGCGTGTTGTAAAGTTAAAGTTCCAGGAAAAACTGTTGCAAGCGTCTTGCGAGGGTTCGGAATGCAACTTCCAGTAGTTCAGCTATTGTGAGGAAAGGCGTCTGCGTCTCACGACGCAAGGGACGCCTAAAAAATGAAATTTCTAAAATAGCCCGTTAATCGCCGGTAGCTACTTCGCCGGGAGTCGGCTTGCCGAGGTACCAGGCGGTGGAATCGAGGCGGTTTTCCCATTGCGCAAGATTGAGCTGCGTGCTGATGTTGTTCTTGGAACCTGCGCTGGGGATGACGTTCGCGTGTAACGAGTCCGTGTCTGTGGCGTAATACAGTGAATCGAGTGTAGCCCCGTCACACTTGAGTACGATGCTCCCCTTCGTATTGGTGATGTCGTTCCAGCTTTCTGTATTGATATGGTTGGGGGGAGTGATGTCCTTGGTGGCATCTCCGATGGCAATCGCCTGCTGCGGGGCGATTTCGCTGATAGTCAGGGGCAGGTAGCGGATGGAACCTGAACTGGTTGCCCCGATGGAACAGTCGTCCAGAATCAGGGTGTCGATACTTCCGTTGTAGATTTCAATAAATTCGTATTGCGAAGAGTCGCTCTTGGCGGCTGTCGTGTAGAATTCCGTAATCAGCAGGTCGTTTGCCCTGGGCTTGCGGTATCCGGCTTTCAGCGGAAGGGTGATTTCGACAAGGCGTTCGTTTGCTGGCGTTACAGACAGCGTTACCTGGCTGCGTAGCGAGTTCAGGGTCAGGTTCGGTACAGGGCTGTCTTCCGTGAGCAGGAACTTGTCGACGAGCTTATAGATTTCGTTCCCGTCCGAATTGAACAAGGTGATTTGCACGTCGTATTCCTTTCCCAGCTTGAGCATGCCGCTCTTGAATACAATGCCGCCGGTGGTTTCTTCCATCGGAATTTCGTAACGGGTCTTGCCGGATTCGAGAGTCATCAGGCCGCTTGCGATTCCGTTTTCGTTCTTGAGGCCGAGGGGAACATCGACAACGACAAAGCCTACAATCGGGTGCATCTGGATCGAAAGATTGGCGACAGACCCTGCCGAGAGCTTGGTTTCGAGTTCGCCGCGCTGCATGAGCGCCCCGTTCGCGTAAATCTTGGCGTCAAAGCGCCAGTTGTCGCTCGGGAAAAGGTCCATGTTGAAGTGGGGATTGTCGGCAGAGTGCACGTAATGAAGCGTGTCTGCTCCATAGCAGTCGAGTACAAGGCTGTCCAAGAGCGGTGGAGCGCTGTATTGCAGGCTGAGCGACACGTTCGTCATTTCGGAGTTGCTTTCGATGGCGTTGGTATCGCTTGATTCGTTTCCGCAGTTCCAGAGGGCGAATGCGCAGAGGATGCTTGCGGCGAGGGGTGCGTGTTTTTTCATATTAGGACTCATTTTGACCTCCATTGGTTGAGATGTCCTATATGTATACACGTATTTTTCAGGCCGCCACTTGGCTTTTTGCTTAATTTTTATAGTAAAATAATTTTTACTAATTAAATCTTTAGCGGCTTTTGTCCATTCTGCTTGCGGTTGCCCTGCAGCTTGGTGGCGCAGGACTTGTCCTGCCGAAGAATTTTGACTAGTGCACTGGGGGTGAGCCCGAATGCCGCAGCCGCAGCCTTGGTGTCACCATTTTTGGTGGCCATGATGTCGAAAACGTGGGCGACGAACAGCGGAAACAGCGCGTTGGATGGTTGCAAGTGTCCGTTGCTCCCCGGAAAGGGCATTTCCGGATTGGCAGGTGTCTCGCGAATTTGCAAAGCGAGGGCCATTTGCATTCGGTGCAGAGCATGCACCTTATTTTCGTGAGCCGATCTTCCTTCGCACGATTTGATTTCTAAATTGAATTCACGCAGGGTGAGTAAGACTCCCGTGTTGGTCTTGTTGCGGTGTTGGCCGCCTGGACCAGATCCCTGGAAACCCTTAAGGGTGCAGGCGCGGAGTAGCTCGTCCAGATTCATCTTTAAGTAGGTATCGCGATGCATATACTGAAAAATACAATTGTTTTGTCTCTTTTGTCGCTCATCCTTTCTGCGATGGTATGCTTGGGCGGGTGTGCCGGCTCATCGGAAAAGGGAACCTCGGAATCGGCCGAGGTCAAGAATGCGAAGTATCAGGACCGTGAGCAAGACAAGCAGACCATGCTCGAAAATATGTTCAGGAACTTTATGGCGGCCATTCGTGAAGATACTCCTGCCGAAGTCCTTTACTCCATGCTGACGGATTCGTCCGAGTACTGGCTCGATACCTTGGAGCGCCATGCCATGACTTATGGTCCTGAAGAATTGGATACATGCCAGTTCTACGAAGTCTATTCCATTTTGCTTTACCGCCTTTACGAGCGTGAACATCTGTGGCTTGTTCCCGAAGACCGAATGCTCTGGTTGTACCTTTCCAAGGCGGGAGTCATCCACAACTTTACCAAGCTGAAACTTGGACCGATGAAGGTGAAAAATGACCGCGGAAGCATTGGCCTTGCACAAAGCCCCGAAGTACCTATTATGATTTTTGAATGGGACGACAATGCCTGGAAATTGGATTTGACCGAAACGGTTCCCCTGATTACCAAGGGCATCGAGGCGACTGCGGTCAAGAAAAGCTGGAGTAACAAGAAACTCGCTCTTTACTGGCTTGATCGCGAATATCACTTGCAGTATTCGAGGCTTGACGATTCCCTCTGCGAACCGATCGGTTTCTAATCAAGTTAGCACTCACGATCTCCTATGAAATTTTTTAACGCCATTGTTTTTATTTTCGTTCTTGTTGCTTCCGTGTGGGCCGCGCCTTCCAAGACTTCGGGCGGTTATACGGCCGGTTCGGCAAAACTGCTTGGGGCGGTGGAATCCAAGTCGCCTTTTAGCGGAGACCGCCTGTTTTCGACGCTCGATTCCGTGGGGGGGACCGGCTCCTGGATGGAATGGGACGTGAACGGCGTCAAGGACCCGTCGCTGATGGGAATTCTGGATCCGATGCTCAAGAGCGCGAACAAGCCTGAAATGGTGTGGGTGATTGTAGAACGCACAAAGCCGCTCGTCGCCGTTCTTTTGCCCAAGGGCGCAGGTGAAGTCATCCTTTTTTACGAAGTGTCTAAATTTGACGCAAAAGTAGTTCCCTTGAAGGTAAATCCGGTGCTAAGTCCCGAGGTCGTTTTCCGCGATTATAGGCAGATCTCGGAAACAGAATATGTCCACCGCGATAAGGGTAATCTCAAGATTGTGCTTCTGAAAAACGGGATGCGTTTTTCGTACACCAAAAAAGATGAGCAACCCTTGCGTATTGAACCTGGGTATGCGACCAAGTCCATTGCCGAAAAGCGCACGATCTTGCGGGATTACGAGGACTATTTCAAGTATGAATATTCTCTTATGTTAAGGGCTTTTGTGCAGTCGACGCGAGGTGTCTTTAACTGGCAACCTTGGCACTGGTATATGCCTGAATGGAACTCTAAGTTTATGATGAAACGCGATGAACTGGAAGCGATTCTGACGAGTGGTCGTGTCCCTTCGATGTGGATTCTTTTCAAGGCGAAAACAGAACGTAACGAGTCCATTGTTCTGAGTACGAGTGGAAACGGCTATTGGGAAATGGAAATCAGCTGGTAGCTGGTAAATCGAGCCCGCTGAACCTTCCTTAAATGAAGGCTTGTCGCCTGCAATTTACTATTTTAGCAGTGTGAAGTCTTTATATTTCCTTGTCCTGTTGATTCTTTTGGGTATGTCGACGGTTTCTGCCTCGACTTTGGGTCCAAAAGTTTTAGAAGATTCCCGGTCGAAGTTTATCCTGGAAGATGTCGTCATTCAATCTGAAGCGCAATCCTGCGACTCCCTGGATGATCGTGGTGCAAAGTTTGTTCCTGAAAATGCGGCGTATCTGGACGGCAACGCGATGCCGTTTCGCTATTATCGTGTGGCGCTTCCGACAAAGGACAAGCCGACGGTGTCTGTTTCGGACGTAAAGACGGTTCCTCTGGGAAAGCCCCTCTGTAAGATAGGGCCGGACGGAACGTCGGGTATCAAATTCGAATCGGTCCATGTATCTACGCCCGTCCTGCGCGATGGGCTATGGATGGCCGAAATTCGCGTTCCGCTATATGTCAAGCGCGGATCGTCTGTAGCTTTGCGCAAGGACTTTAAGTTGAACGTTCATTTCAACGGTTCTTCTTCGGGCGTGAATCCCGGAAAAAGGGCGCTGGGTCGAGTCAAAAATCCGAGGGCGGCCTCCCGCTTTGGCGTGTCCCGCGTAAAACAGCAAAAGGCGTTCCGCAAGGCCGCTACCGACCAGACGTCCGATGTCGAGTTTCTGGCCCGCTTCAAGATCGGTGACCGGAATATGGCGACTTCGGGCGATGACGGACTGTATAAGGTTGCCTTTGAGGATATTAGCAAGGCGCTGAGTACCTATGACCGTCAGTTTGAACTGGATGGACATCCAGTTGACCGTATTTGCCTGTATGGAGCGTCTCCAGATACGTTGGCGGATCAGGGGCCCGGCGAGGCGGAACGCAATCCCAATCAGATTTTTGAAATCCCGATAGAAATTCGGGACCATACTCCGAATAGCGACCACTCTTCGGGAAGTAGTTCTCCGGACGGTACGTTCAACAAGGGCGATACTCTCGTGTTTGTCGGCTATGGAAACTCGTTCTGGAAACGCTGCGACCGCGAAGACAATTTCTTTATCAATGGGCGGATGGACTATTTCCATTCGTATTCCCCCTATTCGTTCTATCAGTATTTCCTCTTTGGAATTAAGGGAATGGGGAAGGGGCTTCGGCTTTCGAACAAGGTCCAGTCTCCGTCCGGAAAGGGGAAGGATGTCCGCTGGATGCGCTATGTGCGTGTCGAAAAGGATCTCTCGCTGATCGATACCTATTTCGGAAAGGGGCTCGACTGGGAAAAGGCTACGGGAAAGGAATGGTTCTGGCAGTGGCATGGCCGTTTCGAAACAACGACGGTGCGACTGAGTGCAAATGAAACTTCTTCGCTTCCGGGGCTTGTTTCTGGAGGCTCGCAGTATGTGGCGGTAACCTATTTCCCGCATCGTTCCATTTGGGCGGGGGGAGCCGTGGTTGCTGAAGACCAGATGCCGGACCTGCTCTTGTCGGGAGAAAGTTACGAAACCCGCATGAAAGAAATCCGATTCAATCTGGACGTGAACGGGCTGGTGGTTGATCGGAGCGAAACCGCTCTTTTACCTGGGGGAAATTTCCGCGTAGACAATCCGGGTTTGATGGAGCGGGGGAACAGCTATACGCTCCAGATGCTTCCGAACGAACTCCAGTTCGACCGTTTCGACGGTTACACGGTCGCCTACCAATGGAATCCTGTGGTGGATTCGGCGGAGTGGCTCTTGCCGGGTGAAATTTCGGGAATCGTGAATGTCCCCGTTCCGTCGGGAACCCAGGTGATGAAATTTGTGAATTTGCGTCCGGTTGGATTCCTTACGGCAAATGGCAATGTCGCGAAGGATAGCGTTTCTGCAGAAACGGATGTCCGCTACCTGGCGGTACGGTCGAATGTTTTCCGTGACAGTCTTAAGATCGAGGGCATTCCCGCTTACGGGGGGTCGGGCGTTTTGACGGACATCAGTCGGCCGAATACCAAAATGGAGTATTTGATTATTTCCCCGATTGAATTTTTGGAACCTGCGGCGTCCTTGGCTGCATTCCGTTCCGGGGATTCCGCGGTCGCTTCTTTTGCGACGTCGGTTGTCGCCCTTGAAGATATCTACAAGCTCTATACGGCAGGTCGAATGTCTCCTATTGCCATTCGTAACTACATTGCGTATGCCTATTCGGTATGCCCCAATTTGCGTTATGTCCTTTTGGTGGGGGGTGGGCACTTTGACTACCGCGGCCTCAGCGGTCATTTGAGTCCGATGATTATTCCTCCGTTTGAAAAGGAAGATGGCGTAACGGAAGATTTCTTTGCAATTCTCGATTCCGGTGAAGTCTGCCGTTTCGGTACGTACGACCTGGACGTGGCAGTGGGGAGACTCCCCGTGACATCGGCGAAGGAATTTGCGCAATATGTCGAAAAGGCGAAGGATTATGAAAAAATCGGGAAAATGGATTATTCCGATTGGCGTTCGAATCTTTTGCTTGCGGCTGACGATGCCAAGAACAACGGTGCCGAGGACCATACCAAGCATACGGAATACCAGGAAACGGTGTCGCGCTTTATCGATAGCCTTTCGTCTTTAATCGGCATCCGCTGGAATATGAAAAAGATCTATCTGCTGGACTACACGGAAGATGCCGCCGGTCAGAAAAAGGACGCTGCAGATGACTTTCTCAATATCCTGAATCAGGGAGCCCTGTTCACGACGTATTTTGGACACGGTTCCAAGACGGATTGGGCGGGCGAAGGTCTTTTAAAGCCTAGCTATATTTCCAAGCTCACGAATCAAGGTCGTTACACCATTCTGGGGTCTTTCTCTTGCACGGTGGGGCGCTTTGACGAAGGCAATGGACGTTCTCTGTCCGAAGAATTCCTGCTTGCGCCTGCTAAGGGGTCTATCGCCTCGGTGGGGGCTGCTCGTGAAACTTTTGCTTCGTACAACGAAGGTTTCGGCGAAAATCTTCTTTTGAATGCCTTGCTCGAAAATGGCGAAACCATCGGAAACGCTTTTCTGAATGCAAAGCGGGCTGCCGGTATAGATTACAGCAGGCAGCGTTTCAATAACGAACGCTACGTGTTGCTGGGAGAGCCGGTCATTAAGATGCCCAGTAGCGAATTGAAGGTTTCTTTGGATGTTCCGCTCGATACCATCAAGGCTTTGGACAAGATGAAACTGTCGGGAACCGTTGACGGCCTGGATGATGGGTATATCGATCTAGTGCTTCGCGAGGGGCGTTTGGAAAAGCGGATGTCCTTGCAACTTTCGGACGATGATACGGTAGATGTGTTCTATGACGGTGGACTGATTTATTCTGAAAAGATTCCGGTCAAGTCGGGACGTTTCATGACGGAATTTGTAACTCCTCGAAAAATTTCGATTGGCGATACGAATGCCGAATTTAGTGCCTGGGCCTATTCGTCGAAGGTGAGTACGGTTGGGCGTTCTTGGATTCGCGATCTCGTTATTGGAGGTGTTTCGGACTATGCCGACTCGCTGCAGGATACCGTTGCGCCCACCATCCGTATCCAGACTTGCAATACCGAAGGTGCTGCGACCGATTTTTCGGACGGAGAGACGATTCGCCTGCAGGCTCCCGCATGTCTTCAGGTGGTGATAGAAGATTCTACGGCGGTTGACTACAGGGAACAGGCCGACGAAGGTATCACTTTTGAACTGGTCGGAGTGCAAGAACCTTTCCACCCGTGGCCTTACCTGGAACAGAATTCTAAACGGGCCAAGCTGCGTATGAATTTCGGTACGGAACAGTATCCGCCCGGAATGTACGTGTTCAAGGTTCGCGCCTTGGACGTCTTGGATAACGAAAGCATCAAGACGGTGAATGTCGAAATTACGGATGACATGGAAACGGGGCTTGCCGATGTGTTCAATGTCCCCAATCCGATGGGCAAGAAAGGAACGACTTTCTATTTCAAGGACTTGACTCCCGATGATAGGGAATCGAAGGTGAATATCTTTATCTACAACCAGAACGGTAAGTTGGTAAGGGTTCTCAAGAATGCGGTTTCGGGGGTGACCCGCTGGTACGGTCATGACAATCATGGTCGCCTGCTCGCTAACGGCTTGTATCACTACGTTGTACGTAGCGAAGTGTCCGCTTCTGGAAATTTCGGCAAAAAGACTTGGACTAAAAAACAAAAACTACTGATATCGAGGTAAAAATGGATTTGAGAGAAAAACCGGGCAAGGTACAGACGATGCTCGAGCTTATGATGCGGTTTAGATTGATTGCCGTCGTCGCTATGGTCATTGCGACTGTATCTTTTGTGGCGACCAATTGGCAAGAAATTGTGTCTTTGCCGCTGGCGTCTTCCGAGGCGTTTGGAATGTGGCTTGCCGAGATTGAAAATGTGCAGGGCGTGTGGGACTCCGCTCGCTATATCACCGTTGCAAGTCTTGCCGGTGTAGTGATGTTCTTTGTCTTTGGCGGTATTCGCGGCGGTGTGGCGGCGATTGTTTCTGCGGCTCTTTCTGCGGGCGGCCTGTATTTGCTCGGTGGTAGCGAGACGATGCCTCTTCCGATGTTTGGCGTCTTTGCGCTTGTCGCCCTTATCTTGATTTTGTTTGCGAAACTTTCTGTGGCGTGCGGACTTTTCCCGTTCGTGCTCTCTTGGCTTTTCTTGTGCGGACTGATGGCAGCGATTCCGCAGATGCTCGAACCTTCGTGGCTTTTGTGGGCGACGCTCTCCGCATTCGGCTTTGCATCGGCGATGTCCTTGTCGTTGGTGGCCGGAAAGCACCTCGGTGCTGGCGCTCCGCCGGCGGGTTCCCTGGTGAAGGCTGCCAAGCAGATGCTTACGCCGGTCTTGGTCGGTTCTCTTTTGCTGATTGCATCCATTGCGTTTGACATGCCGGCCGATGTCGCGGAGTCGGCAGCGGAAGCTGGGGAGGCTTCTGCCGAAAATGCATCGGTAACGGCAAATATTCCGGGGGCGTTGCTTTATTTTGCCGTGTTCAACGTCTGGTTCTTCGCGTTTCTTTTCCCGACGATGTCCTTTGCACCCTGGGAGCGGTTGCGTGCAGGTTCTCGCCGCGTCGAAATGAAGGACAAGAAAAAGAATACGGGGAAGTCCAAAAAGAAAAAGTGATTTTGACCGTTTCGGTTGAGCCAAAAGAAGGAAGAAAATATGATATCAATTCGCCACCTGAAAAAGGTGTATCCTAATGTCACTCCACTTTTGGATGTCAATGCCGAAATAGGACGCGGAGAGGTGATTTCGATTATTGGCCCTTCGGGAACGGGGAAATCGACTTTCTTGCGTTGCCTTAATCGTCTTGAAAAGCCGACGGAAGGCGAAATCCTGATTGATGGACAGTCCATCACGGCGCCCGGGGCGAACGTTCCGAAGATTCGCCGCAAGATGGGCATGGTCTTTCAGAATTTCAACTTGTTCGATCACTTGACAATTGTCGAAAATATCATGATTGCTCAGGTGGACCTTTTGCATCGTTCAAGGAAAGAGGCCTACGATAAGAGTATGCAACTTTTGCATAGGGTGGGGCTTGCCGATAAGGCTTTGAACCTGCCCCGTGAACTTTCGGGCGGACAAAAACAGCGTGCAGCCATTGCTCGCACCCTGGCGATGGATCCTGAAATCGTCCTGTTCGATGAACCGACAAGTGCTCTTGACCCGACGATGGTAGGCGAGGTGCTTTCCGTTATCAGGAGCCTTTCGAAACAGGGGCTTACGATGTTGATCGTGACGCACGAAATGAAGTTTGCCCGCGACATTTCGAGTCGAATCTTTTATATGGACGAGGGCGTCATCTACGAAGATGGGGCTCCGGAACAGATTTTTGGAAATCCCATGCGTGAACGTACTCGACAGTTCATTCGCCGACTCAAGGTGTTCGAAGAGAAAATCGTGCAGGGGAATGTCGATTTTGTGGGCCTCATGAATCGGTTTTTCGTCTTTGTCGAAAAGAATCAAATCGATCGGACTTTGGTCAGAAACATCAATTTTGTCATTGAGGAACTTTTATCGCAGGCTTTGATGCCGCAGCTTTCGCCGGGTGCGGAACTGGAATTGACTGTTGAATATTCCAGTGAAAATCAACGGGCTGAAATCTTGATAAAGAGCAAAGTGGCGTTTGAAAATCCGTTGGATCGCTGCGATAAAATTTCGAAGAAGCTAATAGAGCTTGCCACCGAAAGCTATGATATCAGAAATTTAGACGGTAAAACTCAAATTCGAATTCTGGTGAAGTAGGAGGCGGAAATGTTCGGCGTCAAATTTTTCAATCAACTTGTAATAGATGTTCTCTTAATTTGCTTACTTTCGCTTTTTGCAGGATGCCGTAAAGAAAAAGCGCAAATCAACAGCGCCAAAGATCTGAATTCCGCAGACATTTGGGTGGGGTACAGCGAAGGCCATTCTGCTGCAACAATGTTGCCGATTGTTTTGCCGAATGCCAAGTTGAAATCTTTTAACGACAATGTCACTGCTTACGAGGCTTTGAAACATGGAAAAATAGATGCCTTTGCTTTTGAAAGACTGCAAATGCAGATGGCCATGGAAAATGGTTTAAAGGGTGTTCGACTTCTGGATGAAAATCTTGGTGATACCGTCGATGTTTCCATAGGCATTTCTCCGGTGTCCAAAATCGATAGCCTTGAATATAAGCTGAACCGTTTTATTGATTCTCTGGAAGAAAACGGCGTTTTAAAAGACATGCGACATCGTTGGCTTGCCTTGAAACAGGAATCGATTCCCGACATTCCCAAAGTCCAAAATCCGAAGGTACGTTTAAAAGTTGGAACTACAGGAATTGTTCCGCCTTACAGCTATTACAAGGATAATGTGCTGAATGGTTTTGATATTGAACTGTCTCATCGGTTTGCTCTTTGGATGCAGGCGTCCGTTGAATTTAAGGTTTATGACTATAGTGGAATTATTGCGGCCGCTGCATGCGGAGATATCGATATTATTGTAGCCAATCTGAATGTAACGGAAGAGCGAAAAGAAAAAATCAAGTTTTCCAAGCCCATTAGCCGTTTGGTGAACACGTGGATGGTTCGCGATACAGATTCGGAACCGTCTTCAAATTTGGAATCATTGGAAGAAACGGTAGATTCCAATTTGATGTTGAAAGATGTTCCGCCTCAGTTTAGAAACAGAACGCTCAAGTATAATTCTATTGCCGACATGAACAAGAATGAAAGGCTTGTTCTCGGTATGCAGACCGGATTTGTATTTGTAGATAAAGAGACTCGTCGACTTCTCCCCAAGGCAAAAATCGACTATTACAAGTCTACGCCCGACATGGCGTACCTGGTGGCAAATGGTAAGCTGGACGGTTTTATCAACGACGAACCAATCATTCGTTATGCGGCAATCGAGAATCCGAATCTTGGCTATATCCATGCCGGTTTTGAACCGATGGACATTGTGGCTGTTTTTCCGAAGAACGAAAAGGGGCGTAAACTTCGCGACGAGATGAATGTCTTTATCGAAAAGTATCGTGCTGCAGGGCTTTTGGATTCGATAGACAATCTTTGGCTGGGTAACGATGAAAACAGGAAAACGGTGGATTTCCCGAAGGCAAAAGAGGGCAAACCAACGCTCAAGATGGCGACAAATGCCACGACCCCGCCTTTTGAGTACATTAAGAATGGCCGTATCGTCGGGTACGAAATGGATTTGATGGCTCGATTTGCGGCAGAGATGGGGTATGGTCTTGAAGTCCACAATGTGGAATTTGAATCGGTGATTCTCGGCATAGAAACGGGAATGTACGATTTTGCGGCGGCAACGCTAAGTGCGACTCCCGCGTTTAAAGAGAAAAATTATCTCTCTAATGCCATCTATGTTTCGGAATGCGTGATGGCGGTGCAAATCATCGATGGCAAGAAAGCGCAGCAGGTTGCGAAAAATCCAGAAGAAATGATTGAAGATCTGAATCGCGATGGCGTAAAGATTGGTATGGGAACAGGAAGTGCCTTCAATAAAGTGATGGACGGATTTTTCCCGAAAGCGAAAGCCCTCTTTTTCAATACCTATACTGATATGGTTCGGTCTATTGAAGCTGGAAAGTTGAACGCCATGCTTGTTGATGAACCCACCGCCAGGCTCTTGGTAGAAAGTCATAAGGGAATTGAAATTGTAAATAAGCTTTTGGAAAAGGCCGATTATGCTTTTGCGTTCTCAAAGAGTGAAAAAGGCGAAAAGTTATGTACTCAAATGACCGAGTTTGTCCAGTCGTCCATAAAACAGGGGTTGAAGACGGATTTGGAATCTGTCTGGTTTGGCTCCGATGAATCGGTCAAGAAAATAGATATGTCAAAATTGAATGCGACCAATGGAACGCTTCATTTGGCGACAAATGCGGAAAACGCGCCGTTTGTTTACATCAAGGATAATGCTATTGTCGGTTACGATATTGACTGGGTGGTCCGTTTTTGTGAAGCTTACGGATATGGGCTTGAAATTGTGAATATGAATTTTGAATCCATATTGCCTTCGCTTGTGTCGGAAGCAAGCGATTTGGCCGTGGGGGAGATTACCATTACCGAGGAACGAAAGCAAAACGTTCTGTTCTCGGCCCCTGATTATGATGGTGGTGTCGTTGTCATTACGAAGCGTACGGACGCAAGTGAAGAGGTTTTCTCCGATGAAGAAAATTGGTGGGTATCCTTGAAGTCTAGCTTTGAGAAAACTTTTATTCGTGAAGATCGCTGGAAACTCGTTTTAAACGGTATAGGCGTTACCATCTTTATTTCGGTATTGTCTGCGGTGTTTGGGACCATTCTTGGATTCCTGATTTGCCTGATGAGACTTTCTAAAAACAAAGCTGTTGATGCTTTTGCTATCACCTATATTCGTATTTTGCAGGGAACACCGTCGGTTGTTCTTTTGATGATTCTTTTCTATGTAGTGTTTGCCCGCACCGGTTTGGATGGAATCTGGGTTGCCATCATTGGATTCGGCATGAACTTCGGGGCTTATGTTTCCGAGATGATGCGTACGGGTATCGAGGCTGTGGATAAGGGGCAGATGGAGGCAGCCCTTGCGCTAGGTTACACGAAACCCAGAGCCTTCTTCAAGATTGTTTTCCCGCAGGCGGCAAGGCATTTCTTGCCGGTGTATCAGGGCGAATTCATTTCGCTTGTGAAAATGACTTCGATTGTGGGCTACATCGCCATTCAGGATTTGACGAAGGCGTCCGACATTATTCGCAGTCGTACATACGAGGCGTTTTTCCCGCTGGTGACGACGGCGATCATCTATTTTGTAATCGCATGGTTGTTGACGCGTGCGCTTACGGCAATTCAGAAACGGATTGACCCCCAAAATCGCCGGAAACACCTGAAATATTAATTCCGCCCCCTATTTTTGTCATTCCGCCCCGCATCAAGTGCGGGTAAACTCCGGCAGGAATCTTTTTAATTCTACATTTGTGTTAATGCCCTGCCTGAAAACTACATTCCTCAGCCTGCTTGCGTTTACGGCTATTGCATTTGCCGAACTCGGTGATTCGACTGTTGTTCCGCGAAATTCCACGTCACCGTCGAGCTGCGCCGAAGGTACGTTAATTTCTGCTATTTCGTTTGAAGGACTGGAACATACGAAACCCCGCGTGGTAGAGCGAGAACTGTTGAACCGTGTGGGGGAGCCGTTCTCCGCTGAAAAGTTCGAGGCTGAAAAACGCCGCCTGCAGGACCTGGACCTGTTCACCGAAATCACGGTGTCATGTAATGCCAATTTGAATTCTTCGGATTCGCCTCGCGAAGACTCTCTTTCGTCTTTCGTCTCTCGTCTCTCGTATGTAACCTATTCTTTCAAGGAAATTTTCCGCTGGATTCCGTCTCCGGCAGGGAAGGAAACTGACCGTGACGGGTTGATGATCGGTCTTGCACTCGCGAATCTCAACGTCCTTGGCGAAGATATCCGTGCCGAGGTGCAGTATCGCACTTCGACGGATCCGTTTCTCAAAAATAATGAGTACGCGTTCTATGTGAGTTCGCCATACCTGTTCGGCTTTCCACTTGGCTGGAATTTTGAGTTCCTGCGTACCGACAGCTACGATGACATCCATGGCTATCAGGATGATAGCTGGCTTGTGGACCTTGACCTGGATTACGAAATGTTGCCGCACCTTTCTCTTCTGGGAACGGTTGCCGGTCGTGTGCTAAAGGAAGCCGCTTTCTTGCCAGAGTTCGGCTTGGGCTTTGCGTTCGATTTCCGCGACAGTAAGCTCGATACCCGTAGGGGCGTCTACTACGAATATATGCTGACTCATGTAGGCGCAGGAAACAATCAGGATTCCGGTTGCGATGTGTCTGATGGCGAAAACTGCGAGGGAATGGGAGGCGAAAATTACTGGGAGCTTTTGACGGATGCCCGCGCCTATTGGACTTTAAGCCGGTTTGTGACCGGAGCGACTGCACTTGCCCGTTACCGTCCGGGTGATGTGAAATTCTACGATTATTACTATCACGGTGGCCCGAATACTTTCCGCGGACGTGGCGGCAGTGCGCTTGGCGGAAAAGAGGACGGCGCCGATTCGGTACGTCTAGGAGTCCACGAGGTTTTGCTGACGCTTGAGGAACGTTTTGTGCTGATGGAACGCCACGCGGCCAGTGTCATGGGGGTCAACTTCTTCTATGGCGTGCAACTGGTGGCTGGCTTTGACGGAAGCCTCTTGTGGGATAGCGGACGGCCCGGCTGGGACGATTACGAGGGCGCTGTCTATGGAGGCCTGCATCTGGTGATTCCGGCACTAGACCGCATCCGCTTTGAAGTGGGCTATAGGCCAGATAGGGGTGAACCCGCGTTCTATTTCGGACTCTTTGATAAAGTTACGTCATCACGTTGGCGCAGCAGATAACTTAATAATGAAAAATGAAGAATTATTGTGTCATCCTGAGCGGAGCAATGAAATTGCAAAGTCGAAGGATCTAGTGATGAAATCTCTTGACTATTTTGTAAATAAATGTTAAATTTGACGTATTGTAATAAAAAAAGAATGAAATGGGCTCAATGGTGAGCCTTTGGAGTATAAATGGCTATTAATTATCTGGATCTTCCGATTGGTCGCAAGTACCCGTTTGAAGTGGATTGCGTCGTGGAAATCGGCAAGGACACCAACCTCAAGTATGAATATGATGAACGTCTGCATGTGTTCCGCCTGGACCGCTGCTTGCTTAGCTCGATGAGTTATCCCTGTACTTATGGCTTTATTCCGAGTACCAAGGCCGATGACGGTGACGCTATCGATATGCTGATTTATAGCCCCGCTTCGATGCAGACGGGTACGGTTTGCACCTGTCGCGTAATTGGTGCACTCGACATGACTGACGGTGGCCGCAAGGACTACAAGGTTCTGGGTGTTCCGGTTTTCAATCCGCGCCCGATCAAGGACATTACTGATGTGGACCAGATGTTCTTGCGTATTACACGTAACTTCTTCCAGAACTACAAGGAACTGGAAGGCAAGGATGTGCAGATTGGTGAATGGCAGGACGCCGCTTTCGCCCGCGAAAAGGTGATTGCTGCCCACAAGGCCTATTTCCAGATGCAGGTGCAGGTGCCTGAAACTTGCTACCAGGAACCGGAAAGCGTGGATCACCTCCCGCCCGATGAATTGATTTAGTGCATTGTCATTCTCGCGAAGGCGAGAATCTTTAGAAACATCTTACTTTCACCGGCAGTACGCTGGTGATTTTTGTTTTTACGCTTTCGAGGAATTCCTTGGGGAGCGCCTCGACACCCTTGAGCAGGGGATCGCGGATAACCGTGTAAAGCTGGATTTCGACCAAGTTTGCGGGATTTGCCGTGTAAATGGCGGACAATTTTTCGATGTAGCGCTCGATTTCTGCATCGCTTGGAATTTCGCCCTGCAAGTTGCAGAGCATGGTCTGGATGCAGAGCGGATAACGCTTGATGGCGCTCGCTAAGTTATCTGTAATCTTTTCGAGGTGCAAGGGAGAACGGTTCATTTTCTTGAACCATTCTTCGGTACCGGCGTCGAGTTTCGCCCAGATTTCTCCGTTGCCTTCGAGCAGTTGCGAAAGTCCCTGTTGGACAGCTTCCGCTTCGATGTGGCTTGCGTTCGTGATAAGCCGCAATTTAAAGTCGCCGAGTTTAGGGGCGTATTCCTTTTGGATTTCACGCATGCGGCGGCAGACTTCGGGGAATTCCTTGACGATTGTCGATTCACCGTCGCCCGATAGGCAGATGTCCTTTAAAAGCTTGTTCTGTTCGGGAACGTTTTCGTAGGCTTTGCACCTGAAAAAGTCGCCGGATTCGTAGGTGTCGAGAAAGTCTCGAAGTTCGCGTTCAACGGCATCGATATCGACGGGGATACGCTTGTGGCCTTCTTGCGGGCCGCTTTGGCAGTAGGCGCAAGAAAAGGAACAGTGATGGTCGGGGTTTAAGTTCACGCCGAGCGAAAGACCGCCTGCACGGCGGCTAATGACCGGGTATACCCAGGTGTTGTTTTCCCATTCGCGTGGATGGCTGCTCCACGCCTTGATCAATGCCTTTTCCTGTTCGTTCATGCCGCCAAATATAGTAATAAGAGCTATAGCCTAGATTTATAGCTAGCAAATCGAAAAATGCTATGGAGTTTAGAATTTAGAGCTTAGAATAAGGTCCCTGAGCCTGCCGAAGGGCCAACAAACCTCTACCAACTTTTTACTACATTTCCACTATGCAGTTTGTTTTGAAGTCCTTTTTGATTTTGCTTGTGCTTGTCGGATTTGCTTTTGCCGATGGTATTGAGCCTTCTGCCTTAGCTAAAGACGGTGCTGTTACTCGTGACCGTCATTTGACTGAAATTCGCGATATTATGCGAGGGGGACGCGGTGGCTTTGTCGACTTGGGCTTCTACTATTTGCCGATGCGTTCGCAGACTCCTTTGCAGAGTCCTTACGGTGAACATCAGGGCTACGCGTATAATCATCATTTTGCAGGATATGGTGCCGGAGATGTTGCTCGCGGAAAGCAATTGGGTGCACTACTTTGGTTTGACCGCTCCGGTTGGGATAACGAGGATTTTTTCTTGTTCCCGAAGTATAGCGACTTTTCGATACAGCGTTCCGTGGTGACTTGGGGTTTCTCGTTTACGGATTCTAATCTGGACTGGACTCTGGCTGCGGGTATGCAACATCAGAATATGGAACATGTTGGACATGTTTATCCGCATGAAGACGATTCGCTACTTTATAGCTGGGCTCATTTGCGCGTGAGTAAGCTGAGTGCGCAGGCGAATTTCTTCCGTACCGATTGGCGTCTGTTCCGTTTTTCGCTGGATTTGGAAAGCCGGGCTGTTTATGGAGGAAGAAAGTCGGGAATATTGACGTATTTACCGAATGTTTCTTTGACGATGTATAATACCGATTCCGAAAACGACGTCGATTCGATGCGGGTGATCTGGGAGCAGAATCTTTACGGCCAGCAACTTTATGCCGAGGTGGCTTATGATTTGCCGGATGCGGAGTTTCATAGTGCGGCCCTCAAGTTTTATCCGGATCCGTCTCGCATGATCGGTTTCGAGGCGACCTGCTTGCGTAGGCGTCTGTATGACGGTTCTGACGATTTGCTTTGGGGTGGGGCTGTCGATTTGCTCTTTGCTCGAATCGCGTATAATGCCGCATACGATTACGAAAACTTCTTTGGTGCGAAGGGGACGTTGCTGATTGAATTCAAGTTCAACCTGGCGACCATTGATGGCTTGTTGTTCAATCGAGGCGGAACGCAGAGTGCTCCGCTAGAAACTAGCATTATCAAGGAACTGGATCGTTCTGTTGCACCCAAGCATAGTGAATTGACTCCTCTAAACGAAAAGCACGGCGAGGAACCGAAAGTTCTCGAAGCGAAGGGAATCCGCTACGAAAAGTCGGGGACGTCTTCAAACGGGGCTTCGGGCAGCGCTGAAGGAGGTTTCTAATGAAAATGAAGAACTTGTTTGTATTGGTGGCGCTGGTGGTGTGCAGTCTTGCGCTTTCGGGCTGCCTTTCGCATTGGTTTGTTGATTCGACGACAAGGCTTCAGGTGGAAAACCAGTCGAGCCGTACGATTGTCGGGATAGATGTTATCTCGGAAGATGGAACCCGGACTTGGCAGTGGGTTACAGATACGATTGCTCCCGGTGAAAAGAGTCGCGTTTACGAAGAGGATTTGGTGGGATTGTTCCAAATTCAAATCAAAACGACGACGGGGGCTTATCCCATTGACGAAATAAGGTTCGATGGCGGTAGCGAATATGTCATTTTTACGGATGACAAGGACGGATTCCTTCACTACGAATTCAAGTAAATTTTCCTCTATCTGCTGTCAAATTAAGCCCTGGATTCCGTCTCTCACTACGCTCGTTCCAGAATGACGTGAGTAGTTGCGTCATCCTCGACCAACAGGAGGGGATCCATAACAGTTTCCTAATCACAAACCTCGGTCTACAGCCTACTTACTACTGTTTACTTTACTAAATTAAGTTTCAGTGCAGATTACAAAGTTAAAGATTTTTGGATTCAAGTCCTTCGCCCAGAGGACCGAAATCAACTTCCCGACAAAGGGTCTCACCGCCGTGGTGGGTCCGAACGGGTGCGGTAAGTCGAATATTACCGACGCTATCCGCTGGGTTCTGGGTGAACAGAAGGCAGCATCCTTGCGTATGAGCAAGATGCAGGACGTGATTTTTAGCGGTACCGAAGAACGTGCCGCCATGAGCCTTGCCGAAGTTTCCATTGTGATCGATAACAGCGATGGAACGCTCAATTCCGAATATTCCGAAGTGATTGTGACCCGCCGCGTACATCGTGACGGTTCGGGTGAATACCTGATCAACAACCAGGAATGCCGCCTGCGCGACGTGCATGCCCTGCTTTTTGACTCGGGCCTCGGTTCTAGTACCTATTCGCAGATGAACGCCGATATGATCAAGGCGGTTCTTTCTGACAAGGCCGACGACCGCCGCGTGCTGTTCGAAGAAGCCGCCGGCGTGAGCAAGTACAAGCAGCAGCGTAAGGAAACCCGCCGCCAGCTGGAACGCGTTCAGATGGATATGGAACGCGTGGAAGACAACCTGCGTAGTGTGCGCCGTTCCGTAAAGCTGTACGAAACTCAGGCCGAAAAGGTGAACGAGTTCAAGCGACTCAGCAAGCGTCTGCGTGAACTGGACCTCTCGGTCAGTATCGACAAGTTTGAAGATATGAAAGAGGGCCTCGCGACCCTCGATACCGCGACCCGCCGTCTGAACCACGATGTGGAAAATTCGAAGACGAATGCGACGGTGTTGCAGGCAAAGATTGACGAAAAGAAACTGTTGATTGCCGAAGACGAAAACGCCTACCGCGACTTGGAACGCGAGGTGCAGAAGGCGACTATCGAACTCAACGACTTGAACAACAGCATGGGCCGTATTCGCGACGTGATTTCGAACTTGGAAGCCGCGAACGAAAAGTCCCAGGAAGAAATTGACCGCAACACGGGCAAGGTGCAGGAACTTCTCTCTGAACGCGCCCGCCTCGAAGAAGAAAATGCGGTGCTCAGTTCCGACAGCGACGTGGACGAAATGAACGCGCTGCTGGAGCGTGAACGCGAAATTTTGCAGGTCATGCGCGATAAGGTGGATGACCTGCGTACCCAGTCAAGGGAACTTGCGAACGAACGCTTGCAGAAGACGAACCAGGTGAACTCCCTCAAGAGTCGTTTCGAGCGTATGGATGCCGAATCGGGGCTGTTGCAGGCGAACCTCTCCAAGTGGCGTGCTGAAATGGAACAGGTGCAGTCGCAGAAGGCGAATGCCGAATCTGCGCTTGCCGACATCAATGCGGGCCTCGAAGCCGCCGATGCCGACCTGGAACGCCTTACCGAACAACGCTCGACGCGCGAAGAAAGGCTCGATGCCGAACGCGCCGACTTGCTCGAAGCCCAGAAGAAACTGCAGGAACTGAAGAACGAGGTGGCAAGGCTCACCTCTCGAATCGACGTTTTACAGAGCGTTGCCAACGAGGGCACCGACGCTAGCCGCTGGCTCATGGAGCATAAGGCGGACCTGGTGGGCGGGCTCCTGTCGGAACGTATCGAAGCTGCTCCCGAATATGCCGCTCAGGTGGAGGCCGCCCTTGGTGACTTGATGGATGCCGTGGTCGTATCCTCGGACGATGCCGCGATTGCCGCGGTGGATGCCATGAAGGGCGAAAACGTAGGCAAGGCGGTGCTCGCGCTGGTGGGTGCCGGTGCAGAACCCTATTCCGGCACGTTTATGGCGAAGGAAGGGGGCGACGGTGTAACGGGTTGTCTCAAGGACTACGTGAGTGCCGACGAACAGATTGCAGGCTGGCTCAAGGCGCTGCTTTCTCGTTATTTTGTCGTAGATTCGCTCTCGACCGCGGTGCGCCTTGCGCGAACCATGCGCGGTGAAGACCTTTGCTTTGTGGCTCCCGAAGGCATCGTACGTACGAGCGGCCTCATGAGCAGTGGTACGGCAACGTCTGGTACGCTCAGCCGCAAGAACGAAATTGCCGAGGCGAACAGCCTGTTGGAAGGCGTGAACCTCGAAGTGGCTCAGGCCGAAGAAGAAATTGGCCGCTTGCAGGATTTGGTCGACGAAGACACGCAGATGCTAGCCTCGTTAGTCGACGAAATCCGCGAAAAAGAAGATATGAAACGCGGCGGTAACGCCGGCATTTCGATCCAGAATAACATTATCGCCGGTTGTGACCGCAGACTTGCGCAGTTGCAGGGCGAAATGCAGAACGCCGAATCCAAGATTCAGGCGGCGGAAGCCTCCAAGAACAGCGACCAGGAACTCATGGACGCCCAGGCTTCTCTCGAAAAGATCGAAGAAGAATATTCCCGCGTGAATGATGAGCTGAGCGAACAGGATACGCTCTTCCGCGAAAAGGAAGAAGATGTTCGCGAATTGGAACGCAGCGCTCAAGACAAGACTGCAAAGCTCACGCAAAATACGAACCGCTTGAATTACATCGCCGAACAGGTGGATTTCTTGGAAAATGCGGTCCGTACGCGTAAAGAAGAAATGGAAAAGAACCTGGCCGCCATCCAGAAGAACGAGGAAGACGGCAGGGGAGTCGCTGACCAGGTGCAGAGCAAGGATTCAGCCTTGCGCGAACTGGAAAACCAGCGCGACTTGGCCCGCGAAAAGTACGAACTTGTGTCGGGCGACCTCGAAGAATGGCGCAGCGAAGTCAACCGCCTCCGCGACGACATGATCGAGAAGATGAAGGAATTGAACGATGTGGGCCGCAGGCAGGAAGCCTTGCAGGCAAACCTCGACCGCCTCACCGAACGCATCACCAACGAATACAGCGTGGATTTGGCGAACCCCGATGACATCGAGCGTGTGGAATACAGCCAGCCCGAAGCCGACCGTGAAATCCGCGAACTCCGCGGAAAGATTAAGGAACTAGGCCCCATCAATGTGAACGTGATGGAAGACTACGAAGACGAAAAGAAGCGCCTTTTGGAAGTCGAAGCGCAGTTCGACGACTTGGATCGCGCCCGCGCCTCGCTGGACCGCACCATCACCAAGCTCGACGACATTGCCCGCAGCCGTTACCTCGATACGTTTGCGCGTATTCAGAAAAACTTCCAGTTCGTGTTCAGTAAGCTGTTCCTGAATGGCGAAACCAAGATGAGCCTTGTCGAAAAGGTGGACGAAATGGGCAAACCCATGGATATCCTCGACGCCGACATCGAAATCAACGTGCGCCCCACGGGTAAGAAGATGCGCGGTATCAAGGCGCTTTCCGGTGGTGAACACGCCCTGACTGCAACGGCCTTGCTGTTCGCCATTTACATGGAAAAGCCGTCGCCGTACTGCGTGCTGGACGAAGTCGACGGCCCGTTGGATGACGCTAACGTGGGCCGCTTCATGGCGCTGCTCCGCGAATTCAGCAAGCAGACCTTGTTCATCGTGGTGACGCATAACAAGCGTACCATGGCCGAAGCCGACATGCTCTACGGTGTGACTCAGGAAATCAAGGGTATTTCTCGCATCGCTAGCGTGCAGCTCGCCGACGCCACCAAGTTCGCGATTTAATTAGTTGTGTCATTTCAGCAACCTTGTAAGGTCCTTGAGCTTGCCGAAGGGACAAAGTGCATGCGGGGGCCTCGAAAATCGTGGCCGAAGGATCCTGAGTAGACTCGGTAAATTTGATTGACTGTATACAGGATTGTCATGCCGCACTCGATGCGGCATCTCCCTTTTGCGTATGGTGTTGAGTTTGTCAATTCCGTATTAAAAGTGTATTCAAATTTTTGAATTTTGTAAAATTTGAATAAAAATATGCTTAAAATAAAAAAAAAACGATTTTATGTATCAATTTTATTGACGGGAAAATGTGCGTTTGTTAAATTTCGCGCGATGAATCGTATTTTGCAATATCAGGATTTTAGACGTTTTTTACAGGATTTTTATGACTGGAAAAAGCGTACTTCGGCTTTTTCTTGGCGTGATTATTCAAAAATGTGCGGGTTTACGTCGCCTGTATTTATGAAGCAGGTTTGCGAAGGAAAGGCGAATCTCGGGAAAAAGGCCACCATCAAGGTGGCTGACGCCTTTGGTTTTGTTGGTGTCGAACGAGACTATTTCTTTAGCATGGTCATGTATGCGCAGGCAAAAACTGATGAAAAGAAACGATTTGCCTTTGCCGAAATGCAGTCCATAGCGAAAGCGAATAAGGTGCACCATATCGGTGCGGAATCATTTAAGTACTATGATTCATGGGTGCATCCGGTGGTTCGCGAGCTGGCTCCTGCTATGCCTGGGGCGATGCCCAAGGAAATAGCGAAAAAATGTATTCATGAGGTGTCCGCTAGGGAGGTAAAGGAGTCCATTGACTTTCAGATCGAAGCGGGAATCCTTAAGAAGACGGGTGAATCGACATATACGCAGACGGATAAAATTTTGGCGGGTGAAACGCAATCGCTTTCGTTGGCTGTCCGTTCCATGAATAGACAGATGGCGAATTTTGCCGTAGATGCAATTGACCGTTTTTCCGCGGAAGAACGTTTTGTTTCGGGAATAACCATGGGTGTGTCAAACGATGCTTATGGTAAGATTGTAGATGCCTTGCGTAAATGTCGCGAAGAAGTTCAGAATATCATTCTGAATGATGGCAAGACGGAACAAGTCTTGCGACTGAATCTACAGCTTTTCCCGTTGACTCAAAAAATAGAAGGTGCAGAAAATGAAAAGTAAGGTGTTTGATGGTTTCCTTGCTTCGTTGACTATTTGTATGCTGTCGCATACGCTTTTAGCCTGTTCAGAAAAAGTGGCTTCTGGTGGAACCGTCGATGAAAATACCATCGCAGAAAATGATATCAAGGAACATCATGTAGATTCTACAAAAGTGTTTGCCGAGGCAGAGCCTTCGGGTGTCGGCAATCATAAAATTGACTCTGTTGCATATTGGTATGAAATCCATTTTCATAGCGAAAGGGAAAATTACTTCGCCTATGCAGAAGATGACCCGTACTTGTACTGCTATATCAATGTTTATCAGGAAGAATTTGGAGCGCAATCTCAAATAAGCGTACAAAACGTGGGCGAGTTTGGACGTACTTTCTTTTTAACGTCAGGTGGTAAGGATGTTGTTGCCCATGAAAAGTTAGACAACATTTATTTTGATAAGGCTCGCTGTGAAAAAGATCTTTCTGATTTTGAAACATTCTGTGAAAATGAGGGCGGGGTTCTGTACCGCCATTGGGTAAAATGCGATGAAAATGGATTGCATTTGACGTGTACCTCTTCCAAAGGCCCCCTTGTTGGTAATGCTGGTGACATTTTGGAAGATTTTGCAGAAAAAATGAAAAATTGGTGCTTGGAAAAATAGTGAAATGAAAAGACTGGTGTTTGGTTTGTTATTGGTTTCTTCATTGGCTTGGACTAGTGAGGAAAAAGTTTCATACTTGCCTCCGTATGAACCCCACAGTTCTGTTTCGCCCAAAGTTCAGGAGTTTCTTGAATCTTCAAAAAGTCTGGACTTGGGCATGGATTCGGCTTCTGTGGGTTATGATGTTTTGGGCAGAAAAAATCGCTGGAATCGGTTTACAAATTCCAAATTGTCTGTTCCGCGACAAGCTAAAATGAACGTTCAGGTTGTATCCTTAAGTGTTCCTGAAATGGGTGAACAAACCGTTTTTGCAGAGTACCGTTTTGAAAATGGTGTTCCTCGGTATTGGCTGAATGGAAATCCTGTTTCAGAGGAAAATTATTTTAACAGTATTGAGAAAAATGGAGCAACCCATGTTCCTAACTATGTGGTTTCGCTTACGGCAGAAGAGATAAAATCTTTGCTGCAAGGGCCTGAGCCCATCTATATCAGCGAAATTACAGATGCGGAAGATGCCGCCGTCTATACAAAAATTCTTGATACGACAACGGTCTCGACATGGGCTTTTTCCAACGGTTACAATGGTGACGGAATAGGCGTTTATATTGCCGAAAATGGATGTCCTAAATCATCGGTTATCAATACCACTCATTTTGTTCAAAATAGTTCGTGTTCCAATGGTGTTACAAGTCATGCGACATCCTTAGTACGTATTTTCCAGACAACAGCTCCGAATGCAGTTTTGTTTCAGTATGCTCAGGGCTAGTCTCCAAATATAGCGTCCTTAAATCCGCAAGTGGAAATAGGGTTTCATTCGTATTCTGGAAATGCCGATTCCTCGTATGGTGCAAAAGATTTGGCTTTAGATAATTTTATCTATTCAAATGATATTACGTCTTTTGTTTCTGCAGGAAATCAAAATTCATCTTCGGGAACATTCTATGTGACTAGTTCGGGTAAGGCCCTTAATGCTGTTACGGTTGGTGGTGTTTATCCTTTTTCTAATAATTATGAGTCATTTTCTCGTTGGAAAAACTCTCAAATAAAGAATCAAAAACCGGAAATAGCAACATACGATTATTTCTCTTTTCCGAACGACCCTCATTTCTCTGATGACAATGGCGAAACATACAATGGTGTAATGCGTGGCACGAGTGCTGCTGCCGCATTTGCCGCAGGTGTTATGGCGGATGTTTTGCACCAGCATCCGTTTTTTAAACATCGTCCTGAAATGGCTAAGGCGCTGTTGATTACGGGAAGTACCAAGGCTATTGGTAATGCAACATCTTATGATCAAGATAACAATAGCAAGGCTGCAAAGGGAATTCCATTGTATAAAAATCTTGCTTGGAACACTCGCTCAAGATATTGGCGGGGTAGCAATTCGTGTTGCTTTTCTGGAGATTCTATAGTTTTTACTGAATCGGGAATTGTTAAGGATAAGCGATATCGCATTGCAATATCTTGGCTTGTTCCAGGAAGTTATGTCAATCAGAACAAAACTGTTTCGCAGGATATTGATTTGTATGTGGTGCAAGATGGAACTACGATAGCCTCTTCTGCTAGTGCAAAAAATCCATTTGAAGTTGTTGATTTTACCGCAAAATCGAATAGCGATTTAAAAATTAGGATAAAGCGTTTTGCAAATTCAGGTGTTGGCAAGGTTGCTCTTGGCTATAATCTGTGGTTTGAGTAAAGATTAAAAATACAGGGAAAACGAAAAATGAAAAAAATCTTTTTTTACTTATTTACGTTTATGTCGATTATAGCTTTTGCAGATGATGATTATGACAATGCCTTTAAGGATTTTATACCTTATCCGTCTAATATAAACGAGAAAGCTGATAAATGGGTGGAACCTTATGATCAAACTTTTTTGCCTTATGTTGATTGTGGAGAAGTGAAAAATTTTGAGGTTGTATCGGTTGCTGATTCTGTAAAATATTATTATGATGATAAGGATGATTTTGTGGATTATTTTACTAATGGTCACTTTTTTTGTGTGGCAAGTGTTGTACGTGTTACGTATCATGTAACATGTCAAAATAAACTGAAATATGAAGGAACTTATTATCTCTTTAGTGATTCTTATAAAGAAAAAGATCCCATGATAGGGAGTAATGATGATATAAAAGAAAAATTTAAGGCGTGGGAGCATGGCTGGATAGAAAGGGATCTTTCTTGCTTGAAAAATGATGGAACGTTTGAAGAGTCTTGCTCTGAATATAATGGTCGTACATATTCAGATTATGAAGAGGCTTTTGATGAAAAATCACTGAAAGAACAATGGGTTAAGCAGAAAGTTGCGTATCCAGAATGGAAATATATGGGAGACCCAAAGAAAAAAATTTCAACTCCAATTTTATTTGTACATGGTTTGGGTGATGATTATAAATCTTGGGGCGTGACATCCGCGGTTGATGCTGATTCTTTGTGCAAAAATGATGCAACCTGCGCGGAAATGTGGCCTTCTTTATGCGATGATATTTTTGTGCCATCCCTTGAAATGCGACTATTGCAAAAAAAAACTTGTACAGATGAATTAAAGAAAAAGTTTAATAATTACAAAGAAGCTCTCTTAAGAACCAATAGTGTTTTTCAAAAGGGAATGGTGAAGAATTATAGTTCTGGTTCAGGTCCTGATATTATAGCTCGTAACCAAAATGTTTATGTTACGGATGATAATATTAATAGTGATGGAATATATTTTTTTCAAGCTCCGGGAAAAATCAATGATGAAAAAAAATGGGAAGAAGCTCCGCTAAATTGGGATAATGCAGATGCAAAAAACTCTCAGTCTAGGAAGTTATATCAAAAATTAGAAGAAATTCTAGATGATTTTTTTGGAAGTTCACCCATTAATTGGCGGAAAACTTCAGAGGTGACTGTTGATATCGTTGCACATAGTCAGGGTGGGCTCATTGTCCGAGAAATGCTTCGAGGACTTCGGACAAATGGAGCCTCTTCTGGACCAGAAAACCCTGCAAATCATATTAGGCGTGTTGTTACTGTTGATACCCCCCATTTGGGAGCGGCTACCGCAGCAGACAACTCTAAATCCATTGAGAGGTATCCCGGTTTGGGCAAAATAGTGGATGATTTGAATAATCCTGAAGAACATAGTTTGGCAAATATCAAGGTTAGTCTTGATTATACAGATTGGTTGACTGATTTGGGGCTCTTGGCCGTTAATTCTTTTCTTGGTTGGCACACTACTGCTGCTATAGCATTATCTGATTATGATGTAAAAATGAAAGGCCCTTATCTTGGCCCCTATACGATTTCGTTGAATGTTGATCCGCTTGGTCCAGGTAGTTTTGATGTTGATATTATGGAAAAAGATCCGCTTGCTGATTCACGAGAACAGGCTAACTATACAAGAAATATTGGAAAGCATCTTTATAGTGAAAGTGACTTTATGCAAAATCTGAATTATGGAAAAAATGGGGAATCTTATCCAAAGAAACCAAATGGAGATAATCTTGAAATTGTGCCACTGTATTCGGGGAATACTAAAGTCGTTGTCTCTGCAGCCCTAGAATCTATTGCTGAAAATTTGAAAATTTCCTGTCCTGAATTAGACGATGACGATTCAAAGGCTGCATGTGTATCCCTTGAATCGTATCTAGAATCAAAATCGAGTGATTATGAAAGTTTAGTGTATAGCACAGTCGATATTGACGATGTTGATTTGGATATGGATTTGGTAAGTATTTTAAATAGCTTGGTAAATGATTGGCTTGCAAATAGTGATTTAATTGTGGAATCAAATAGTCAAAAGTATGAAAGCGCAGAATTGGGGATAACTAGCAGTACCATACCTGAGCTGAAAGTGCCTCGCAAATTTGAATTCCATGATGCGTTGGCTCCATGGGAAACGGTCACTCATCTGGATTTGAAAATGGGCGAAATGGCTGCGTCTGCTCGACAGGGACTAGATATTGCTTGTGCATTGCATCTATATTGTGATGAATTACTTGCTGAAAGGGCTGGTGTAGAATTGATATATTTGGAAGATGGTTCCGTTGGCTTGGCTGGAGATTTTGATTTGTCTCCATTCTATCTTACCGTTGGTAAACAAGGTTCTCGTGTTTCTGATGGTGTTAACTATTTGGAAGCTGTATATGAACATGGCGTGGGTTCCTATATAAATTACACTGATGCAAAAGGAAATTTACAGCATGACGTGGTGTTGTCATCCGACATTGCGACCAACCCGCGTCTTCAGAGGAAAGGGTCTGTTTTTACAGTTAGCTTTGATAATCAATCTGGCAAGACATTCTTTAAAGACTATTTTATGCCTAATATGTCATCGCAAATATCCTTCTCCATTATTGCCGATGAAGGTGCTGTGCTGCCAAAGGTCATTGTTGGCTCAGGTACTGCTAGCAATTTGAATTCTCAAGTTGCTCCTGTTTCACCAACCGCTTGGAAAAAAAATAAAGATGTATTTATCATGCATCGCGAAGCACGTAGTGGGTATGAATCTAATACATCAAGACCTAGAATACTTGTGGCTAATTCAACAGATAAGGATATTATGGGTTTCAAGGTTGCTTATTATTTTACGGCGGATCCTGCAAGGAATCCTGAGGTTGAGGTTGATTATCCGAAAATTCCTGTTGTTTTGGAAAATCTTGGTGGAGACCAATGGCGTTTTGTTCTGGATGCAACTGATTCTGTATTGAAGGCTAAGTCTGTATTTCCAAGTTTGGATGGATGGCAAATCCGTGTACATTATAACGATTGGACAGACTTTGACCATCTTGATGATTGGTCTGCGGATTATAATATTGGCTTCCCCCAAAACAATAAGAAAATTGTTGTCTATGACGTAAGTGGTCATATTTTATGGGGACAAGAACCTCCAATGTTCAAAAGTAGAGATGATGGTGTAATTGCGTCACCGAAGGGTATCTTATCTTGGAGAGATTCTGCTCCATGGGAAAATAATGCGTTTAAACCTCAAGTCACTGTTAAGAATACGGGGACTGTAGCTTTGAATAATTACCATGCTAAACTTTGGTTTCGCGTTCCCGAAGAAAAGTCACTTTACGTTCCAACTGATGATTGGTTTACGCCTGTGTCTAAGCCAAGCCTTAAGAACGTAGATAAAAATGTTTGGGAATTAGATATGTTTTTTGATACATACATGCTTTACCCGAATAAGTCTGTTGTCGAAGGGAATATTGGTCTTCATTTGACCGATTGGAGTTCTTTTGACAAAATTGTTTGTGGAATCGCATTGCTTGATTCTCAAGAAAATATAATCTTTGGAAAAATCCCTTCTGTCGAAGAGTGTATGACATATGAATTTTCTGATTTCTTGAATATTCAATATGTATGGAACTTCTAATATGAAAAAAATATTCATCCTTTTTATTGTCATAATTTTATTTGCTTGTTCCGATGAGCCTTCTGTGACTCGCTCTTCTGGTACACATAATGAAGATCCGGATTTTGGCTGGCGTAAGGGTGATTTCATTCCGGAGTTACATGACTCTAAGATGTATGGAGGTTTGAAGTCTATTTATCATGTTAATGATAGAATTGTTCTGGTAGACAACTACTGGTCTAGCAATCAGTATTCTTCACTGGGTTCTGTTACTTACACCCCAAGGGTCTTTGCTTCGAAGATTGGGTCAACTCATTGGGATACGCTTGTCAGTTCCGAATGGATTCGTTACGTGTATGGCGATTCCACGGGGCTTTATGCGGGAACCCAGCTTAGTGGCAAGGTCCTGAAATACGACTTTGAACGTTGCTCATGGAACGAGATTTATGCGTTGCCGTTCGATTCAATCGGTTATTATAATGTATACGGAATTGCCATTTATCAGGGGCGTCCCGTTGTCTGTTTTGCCGGGTACGAGGATAGCACTGATAGGCGTAGCGAAGTCATAAAGATTGCGTTCAAAATGCAAACAGATGCTGGATGGGTGGATGTTACCTACGATTATGATTCTTCTAAGGAATACCCTATGCAGTTCCATAAAGGTGTGGAACTAAACGGCAAATTATATACCATTAGCGGAGATCGTGGAATGTGGCGCTATGATGGTAGCTGGAAAAGAATGGCGAAAATTCCAATTCCAAGTTGGGCGACTTGGGTTCCTGTTTATGACACAAGCGACATTGCGTTGGATATTGTAGTTCATAAGGGAAAAATATATGTGATTGGCGAAAAAACTTCGTCTAATGTACTGGAATATGACGAAACTCTTGATCTTTGGAATCCTATAGACAGTGTTATTGAAACCTATGACGAGACAATTGATACGACAGACCCTTATGCTGACCCATATCGCGGACACATGACTTATCACAATACACCGTTCAAGCGTTTTTCCTTAGCGTCGGACGGAAAACATCTCTTTATTGCGGGAAGTGATCCCTGGCCTAGTGTTTACATGGGAGACTATGGAACTCCTTATAAAAATGAAGAAAAGGGTTGGCGAAAAGTCTATGGCAACTTTTGCCCCAATTATATTTGTCTATCTCATGGTTCATCTTATGATATGGTTACAATAGGGGATACTCTATATGTGGCGAATGAAACGGCTCTTTTGAAATTTCCTTTAAAGGATTTGGATAGTGTTATTTCAGATCAGGAATCCTATCCGACGGTTGAATGAAAAAATCTAACGAGGCTTTCTTCTACGAGGAACTTAAAAAGATTATGAAAAAAATGGCTATATGTGCAATAACGTTGTTTGTAAATTGTATTTATGCATCAGTGTCCTTCGGTGGCATTGGTGTGTTGATTTATCAGGTACGCGATGGTGTTAAGGTTGCTGAGGTTGTCCCCGGCACACCGGCTGCGGAAACGAAGTTGCAAGCAAATGATGTTGTCATTGCGATCGATGGAGAATCGCTCAAAGGCAAGTTTCTCGAATACCAAATGGTTAAGGTCGAGGCTGGTGGAACTTTGAAGATTGGTCCCGGTGAAATGAAAATAGGCGTGATTCAATTAGAATCGGGAAGCTCTATTGAATTTACAAATCCAGGTCAAGGAACTATAATTTGGACTAATGGTAAAACATTGTGGAAAACTTCCATTGTGAATGAAAACCAGGAACTTGTTGCAAGAGACTTTAAGCTCATACAACTAAGTGATAAGGATATGTTTATTGAAGGAGACTGGGCAGGGACAATTCATGCAGCTAAGGCTGATTTGATAATGGGGCAAACAAATAAGTTGATGTATGGTCGATTTGTTGGGAAAATGTAACATTCCATCAAAATTCAAGAGTATACCGAGTAGATTTTGATCCGATTGTTCCTGTATTGGATGTTGTTCTAAAATAAGGAGTAACATATGAATAGACTTCTATTTTTGTTTGCTTTGGTTTCTTTTATTTATGCTGCGGAGTGGTCTCAATGGAGAACTTCGACGGTGTTGCAATTTGAATCAGGATATTTGAATTTCCATCGAGATAGAGTATGCAGTAATGATTCGCTGAAGAAATTTCTTCACTGTGCGAAGGATTCTTCAATTGCTTATTATTCTTTTCTTGACACAGATTATGTTGTATATGTATTTAAAAATGGCGTTGGAATTTGGGGAATCCATGATGAAGTCGAGGAAAGCTACCAGTATAAAGAGCGTTTGACCAATGTTATGGAATATGAGTTTATGAATTTGCAAAAATGGAATATACTGGATATTTCGATGGATAGCGCATCGCATTTAATAAATAGGGTGCTTTCTGAAATGTCCTGTGTTCCAGATTCGAGCCTACGAAAGGGAAGTATAATAGGTGTTGAATTTACTCATAAATTTGAGATGGATAAGGACTCTGTACTTTATTGTTCTGCTGGGGGAGAAGATGGTGGATCGATACCAGCTCCAGCGCAGTTGTTTGAATTGTTGCCCGAACTACTTCAAAAGGCTAGTTTGCATGTGATACCATTTTCCTCTGCAATGAGGGCTTGCAAGATAGGAATGAAAACATTCTATATCAACGATATAAAAAACTCTGAGTCTTTTATGCTTTATGACTTGAATGGAGTTCTTTTGAATCGAGGTCTCATTAAGAATGGGATTGTAAGCGTGAAGAAAATACCGGCAATTCTAGAAATTTCTAATAAAAGATTTTTGTTAAAATAGGGTGGAATGTATGAAAAGTAAATATGGTTTATTTGTTTTTGAAGTCGCATTATTTGCATCTCCACTTTTTGCTTCCGAATCCTTCGGTGGCATTGGTGTGTCAATTTATCAAGTGCGCGATGGTGTTAAGGTTGTTGAGGTAATCCCAGGTACACCAGCTGCGGAAACAAAGTTGCAACCAAATGATGTTATCATTGCGGTAGATGGAGAATCGCTCAAAGGAATATCTATCGAAGAGTCGAAGGCGAAACTTCGCGGTCAGAAAAACAAGCCGCTTGAGATTACCTTTGTAAGTGGCGTTGATACGCTGTCGGCGACTCTTCGTCGCGCTCAAATTACGGTAAAGGACTTGGAAAGCGAACGTGTCGAATCTTGGTATGGTGACAAGTCCGAATTCAATGCTCAGGAACTTGAAACCTACGCAAGTGCGACAGAAAATAACAAGCAACTTGTAGCCGTACTACAAAACGGAACTTTGGTGAAATCTGAGTCGCAGGTTTCCGCTAAGTCACTGAACGGAATCTATGTCGAAAAAGCGGACGAGTTTGCACCCAAGATAAAGCAACCTAATTTGAACAAAAACGCTTCTGCAACATTGAAGGGGCTTAGCCGAACATCCGTTGGCTTTGAACTGAAATCCGCTGGTAGGGCTGTAATCACCATTATGGATGCAGATGGTGCTGTGGTTGCAACGCTTGTCAGCGAGAATGCCCAACCCGGTTACAATTCCCTGAAATGGAATTCCGAAAATGTTCCGAGTGGTCGCTACATGGTGACTATCGAACACAACGGTTTTGTTAGTGGACGAAATGCTTTGCTGAAATAATTAAAAAGTTAATTGAAGGATGGTTGGTGTGGGAGTAGTAGGCTACACTTGGTAAGATGTAGTTCGTTTATTGGCTCAACGAAGTCGATGTTTTGAATGTGAAAATATTGCACTTATCTAATATCATATGGAGGTATATAATATGTACAAATTTGAAGGAAAATATCGGTACAAAAAGAAAATGGGCCAAATTGAAGAAGAATGGGCTATCTATAGTCATTATGGGAAAGATGACTTGAATGAATGCCTTCGTTTAGATTATGAGAAAATGAGAGTGCAGAAATTAGTTGACAAGGATTATATGGACTTGCCTGTTGTAAAACCGAGTTGGTGTAATTGTCCTTAAATTCTTATCTGACTCTCTGGATGAACCCGTTGTAGTGCGTGGAGGGGGCGTTGACATGCAGGAATCGTTTAGAAATGCTACAGGCCAAAGGTGCGTAAGAATATCTGGAGCTTTTTGAAGCATCTGCGGTTGCCCCAACGCCCCAAAAGCCTATTTTGGCGGTTGGCACGGTATTTGCAAAAGAAAATTACATTTAACAATGAGAGGAGTCTTATGTCTGATCAAAAAATGTCCACGCCAAAGCTTCTATCCCTATCGGGAGGTGGATTCCGAGGTTTCTTTCAAGCAAACGTCCTTTCCTATATGGAATCTGAACTTGGCATGCCTTTAGCTCGCCGTTTCGCTTTGATCGCAGGAACTTCTATTGGGGGAATTAATGCTTTATGCCTTGCCTCAGAAATTCCTACAGAAAAAATGGTCAACTTCTATAAGGATTGGGGACCTAAGATTTTCCCAAAGATAAGGTGGCCGTTGGGCCTTATAAGGCAGAAATTTTCTGACAAACAGTTGAGGGCTGCTTTGGAGCAACTCTTAGAGGATCGGACTATTGAGGACTTGAAGCATAAGGTGTTGATACCGGCTGTTAATCTTTCTACGGGTATGCCGCAGGTTTTCAAGACACCTCATCATGATAGTTTGAAAATGGATAAGGAATATCGTCTGGTTGATGTTGCCTTGGCAACTAGTGCCGCTCCGACCTATTTCCCTATACATAAGATGGAAAAACTTTATGGATGGTATATGGTTGATGGGGGCTTGGTTGCGAACCATCCGGGATTGTATGCGTGCATAGAGGCCGAACGGTTCTTGAATATGGATTCTCAATCCTACAAGCTGTTGCATATAGGAACGATGAGTTCCGGCATCACGGATGTATGTAAAACGGTTAATTCTGGATTTCTGACTCGTTGGCGAGGCAAATTGTTTGATTTGTCTATTTCCGCACAAGAGGCCGCAACGGAGAATATCCTGAAATTTAAACTTGGGCCGGACCGTTATATGAAAATAGATGTAACCCCACCAAAGGAGCAGGTGAAGTTCATTGCACTAGATAAGGCGAACCCAAAGGCCCAGCAAATACTTTCACAACAAGCGCGTTCCGCCTACCAAAATGCGCGCACTGCATTGCAGAAATATATGGCGGAGGGAGAATAGAGTATGGAATGCAAGTGCTTGAATGATTGCTTCCGTGGATACCTTAAGGAGATAGATGTCTCGCAAGAGGTCAGGGATATATTAGAAGATGCTCGATTGAAGGTAAAGCGAGCGTTAGCTGAAGGGATTGGAGAACGGACGGCACAAGAAGGAAACCGAATTGTGCCGCGTTTTATGAGACAGGGGTCTGCTGGTTATAAAACGCAAAACATGCCTTGTTGTCCACCGGCGCAACAGGTTGATTTTGATTATGGGTGCTATCTTCCGTTGTCGTATCATGAAGATGAATCGGAACCTAGAGAAGCCGCAAACGATTTCTTTGATATGGTCGATTCCATACTTAAGCCTTTGGCTAAAGCAAATGGGTGGACCGCTGAGAAGGGGAAAAAGTCGTATTGTCTAACTCTTTCTGATGAGATTCATTTTGATGTTCCCTTGTATTCGGTGCCTGATAAGGAATTTCAAAAAATTCGGGATATGCGCCCTGTCAATGAAAGTGCGCAAGGGAGCACTTTTGCTGCTTGTGATGAACAAGAAGAAAGGGATTTGGATTGGGATGATTTGCCCACAAAGTCCATAATGCTTGCTTATCGCGAAGATAACGGTCTGTATTCCTGGAAAAAATCGGATCCACGCTTGCTGAACCTGTATTTCATGAATAAGGACGATGACGACCGCGCTATTTATAGGATTCTAAAAGGATGGCGCGATTTCAATTTCCAAGATGGAAAGGGGCCTTCGTCCATATTCCTGATGAGCCTTGCGGAAAAGGCCAATGCAGGAAAATCATTTACCGATGATATTTCGGCAGAACTTTTGAAGGTCTTGAAATTTATCAAGTCAATGTCCTTGCCCGATGATGATGAGGTCTCTGTAGAGAATCCGGCTGATCCAAGGGAAGGTATCAAGTGCCCGACGGAAAAGTTCAAAGTGCTACAGAGTCGGGCGGGAGGCTTAGCTTCTGCCATTGCTGGCAATATGGACCCCTCTGATGCGGCGCGGTCGCAGGCTGTGCAACGTCACCTTGGAAAGAGATTCCCCGTGATAAAGGATTCGGTACAGATAAACCGTAGAGGAGCACTGCCGTCTGTGAGAGCCGGCTGATATGAAAGACAGTCCCTGGGAAAATCTTAAGGATGCTCTCGCTGCATGGAACTTTATTCCTTGCAGTGGGAGTCTTTCTGCCGAATTTGAAGGGCCGATAGAATCGAGTACCTTTGGAACAGTAATTGTAAAGTTATTGTTTGATAATCAGTGCTGTACTGAATTTCCCAGGGCTTGCTTGGCTCGGCAATATGATGACCTTTGTTTTAGAAAGGTTCCCCATGTAGAGAAGGATGGCGGATTATGCTATCTTCAAAAGGGAGAATTGGTCTTTGACGCATATAGACCATACGATATGGTTGGAGTAGTTGTTGACCAAATAAAGGAATGTATTCTCGATTTACCCAAGGAAAAATATGGGGAAGAATTTTCTAAGGAGATGGCCTCGTATTGGCCGTGTGACTATAGTGCTGGAATAAAGGATGTTGGCAAAACATCCTTGAAGATTGTTGAGGGTGATTCGTCTTCGCCTAGTTATTCGTGTCCTATTTATCCATTATCTGGCTCTGCTGACATTTCGGCTATAGGATTTCCCTTTGGTTCAATGAATGACCTGCTCCTGTTTGGCAAGGCTTCTATGGGAAAACGAGCCTTCAAACGTTACCGGAAGACTGTTTTATGGGGATGCTATTCTTCCAAGAATTTTGCTGTCGCCTTTAGAAAAAATGCTACTATCTTGGGATTGATTGTGTCGCCGTCTCGCAGCGGAAATCTTAATTGTCGGTATTTTGCGGAAGAAACCGACAATAAAATATTTTCAAGGAATGTTTTTATGGGTAATAACGCACCTTTGATGGATAAGAAGATTCTGGTTGTCGGGTGTGGCACGTTAGGGAGTAATTTGCTTCCGATGTTGGTAAAGTCCGGTGCCGGGTTTAAAAATCCATTGACTATTGTTGACCCTGATAAGTATGCGGAAGAGAATTTTTCCAGACATTATCTCGGCCTTGAATGTTTGGGAGTGAACAAGGCCCTCGCCATGAAAGCGGTTTTGGAAAACCATGTGAAAAATGAGCCAAGCAAACGCTTTAAGAATTTTAGGATTGAGTCTATCGAAAAAACGTTTGAAAATGCGTTTAAACCGGGGATGGATTTTCCTTTTGACATTGTGCTTGATACTACTGGTGATGAGTCGTTCTCGGAGTACTTGAACCGGTTCCTTGCGCAATTACCAAAAATGCCTCTCTATATTTGTGGATATATATACGGGCGGAGTAAGGCTGTGTGCGCATCTGTTATAAGCAACTCTAAAAAGGCTTGCCTGCGTTGTGAAAAGAAGTATTTGGTAGATAATGCGGTGTTGCCTAAATTGGGTGAAGAAGATCAAACTAGGGGGACTTGCAATGCTGTTTATATTCCGTTCCCTATAACGGCATCAGTTTCTGCGGCAAACTTGATAATGACGGCCTTGTTCAAATCCCTTGATAGAATTGGTGAAGAAGAGTCTTTATTTTGGTTCCAAGCTTGTGTGAATAATGTCTGGAATGCGATGGAGTGCGTTACTATACCCAAGGATGGTTCATGTCCAGCTTGTTGCAGAATATAGAACCAATAATGTATTTGCCTATAAAACAAGGTGAATCGTTCAAAGTCGTTTTCTCGAATTGGATGATGAAGAGAATTGCTCGAATACAGAAATCTGTGTTGACCAATTATGAAAGTGGAGGGATGCTGTTCGGCGTGATTCGACCGGGTGAGTTGACGATTTCTTTTGCGACTCCTGCCTACCCAGATGATAAACGGTCAAAAACAGAATTTGTTCGCCGAGACAAAAGACACCTGAAAGTCTTAGACTCTGTGTGGCATCGTTTTGGAGGAACAATCGGGTATTTGGGTGAGTGGCATTCTCACCCAGAATGTGATCCACATCCGTCCGGTGTAGATAAAAAAGGGTGGAATGCAGTTGAAAAGAAATCTGGCAAGCCGATTGTATTCTTGATTATAGGAAGCGAGCAAGTTTATTTAGAGGGAAGAATTTGATTTTTTTATATTAAGTGTAGTGGATGTACAAGGCTTATTTTGTTCTCCCCAACATAATAAGTTTTCTTTCATTTTAGGGGAAAAAGGAGCTCTAATGAATACTTTAGAAGTGTTTGTTACGGAAGTTATCATTGAAGACGTTGTAACAAAGGCAAAAATGGAAATTGGTCACTACGGGCCTCAACCGAAGGAATCTGATATTCATATAATTTTTGTTGCATCTTCGCCTAAAAAAAGTGTATTGTCTGTTTTAATGGGGGCTTATACGAAATGGCATAAGTCTTGCCCGAATCGTGTGTTTAGACTAGTTCAGGATTGTCGCTTTACAAATAAAGACAATATCATTGCCGTAGAGACTGTTTGACATTGTTGTAAAATTTTATCCAAAGCCCAATTAGAACTGAATTAGTTGGGCATTGGATAAAAAATGAGTCATCTTTTAGATAGGTTGTTGTGTAAGAATTTCTGAAATATTTGCATTGAATATTCTAACTTTAGTGCTATATGTCTGTTGGATAGAATCAATCATATTTGAAACATATTCAAAAATATTTATAGAACTGAAAGGTGTTTAAAATTCACTTTATTTTCCTTTGTTCTGTTTTTTTGGACGCAAAGATAGAAAAATTTGTTTTACATTTGTTGTTGATTTTTGTTTTTTAAGGAAAAAGAAGTAGTCTTTTATCTTAAATAATGTTATTTCTATTTTATCGGTATTGAATATGGTTGATCGTGTGATTGCCTCTCTCAAGGGTTTTATTTTTGCAGCCCTTTCGGCTATTTGCTATGGCACGAATCCGCTGGGGGCGCTCCACTTGTATGCGCAGAACTATTCGCCCGAAACTGTGCTTTTTTACCGATTCTTTACGGCGGCATTGTTGCTGATGGTCGTCATGCTTTCCAAGGGCTCGCACTTTAAAATTTCGTTTCGCGAGTTCCGTGCGCTAGTCGCTTTCGGCTTCTTGTTTGCCGCGAGTTCACTCGCGTATTACGCCTCGTTCAAGTACATGGACGCGGGCCTTGCCTCGACGCTCTTGTTCCTTTATCCGCTCGAAGTCTCGGTGCTCATGGCGGTTTTCTTCAAGGAAAAAATCAGGATTTGGACGGTTGTATCTATTGCGGTTTCTATGGCGGGCATAGCTCTTTTGTACCGCGGGGGAGATGGCGCAACGCTCAGCACGGTGGGTTGCCTGCTCGTGTTCTTGTCGTCCATCAGTTACGCCATTTATATGGTGATGGCAAACCGCATCAACTTGCAGATGGGTTCGGTGAAGATGACTTTTTATGCCATCTGCTTTTGCCTCGTGTTCTTGTTACTCTATTCTGTAACGCTTGGTTCTGGGCTTCCGCCGGTGCTTACCGAAGCTACTTCATGGGGCTGGGGCTTTATGCTTGGCCTTGTGCCGACGGTGCTTTCACTGATTTTTATGGTGAAGGCTGTAAAAAGCATAGGGTCTACTCCGACGGCAATTTTGGGAGCTTTGGAACCCGTGACGGCAGTGAGCATTGGTGTACTTGTCTTTGGTGAAATTCTCACTAGCCGCCTGATTGCAGGAATTATTTTAATTCTCGGCTCTGTGGTGCTGATTGCTGTTAAGAAGAAGTAATGGTTTGCTATATTGTAGTCATGCTTCGTTTGTTCTTGATTACTTTGTTGTCGTTTGTCGCGGTGGTGCTTTCCTCGTGCGATAGCGGAACCTTGAATCCGCCTCCGGAGGGGTACGATCCCGATGGCAGGTGCAGTGCCGGCAAAACTCAAATTTTGCCAGAGGAAGAGTGGGACTCTTTGCAGGCCCGTTGCGATACGGTCTTTATTCGCGATACGGTGATTGTCTATGGCGATACCGCTTATGAAGATACGGTGGTTAGAAGACACGACTATATCGGATTCAAGTATTTTGACAGGTATACCGAAAACTTCGATACGCTTGTGGGAATCCGCGTTGATGAACCACCTAGCCTTGCTTCTTATCATTGCGGCAACCGCCCTGTTTATTGTGAGTTGGATTCCACGCAAAAGACGTTTAGTTGCCAAACAGGCATATTTTGCTATAGCATCGTGTATTCAGCTGAACTCTCTCAATCACAAGTGGTGGCGCTCCCGAATCCACCGGTTGTTTATGTTCCTGAAGGGCATGCGATGGGCTCGATGATGTGCCGTCGCTCCGGTTTTAAGTGCGTACATGACCGGGTTTATCGCGATACGATGTATTTGCCGACACTCTATAAGGACGTTTACGATACGACCTTCCTGAATTATGGCCCTAATGCCTGGACGGACTATATTCCTGCCGTCAATGCGCCTCCCTTCGACACCTTGGCATTCCGCAAGGCGCTCGACACGTTGGATACCCGAAAACCGATTTTTGGAATGGACTCCTTGTTTACGGGATACTTTATTACGGTAGAAGGCTTGCCTGAATGGGCGGAAAAAGGCCACCGGAGCCATTGTTCAAAACAAGGGGACAAGACCGTGTGTACAACAGCCGTGGAGGCGGTTGGGTCTCTTTTAGGCAGCTATCCGACTGTTTATGAGAAATACCCTTTCTTCCTTGAAAATAAATTGGAATCGCCGCTTGAAAAAGATACCGTAATCACCTGGGTGTTACGGTACAATTATCTCGGAGGCTGGTTCGAGGGTGATAGCGATTCGCTAACCATTACGACCCTGTTTAAGGGAAGATAGATTTCGGTGGCTAGACTCAGAACAACGTCATTGCGAGGAACGTAGCAGAGTCTTCCACGAGCTATGTGTGGTGGCGGTAATCTTGCTATGAATTATTTTTACTAAATTAATGTTATGCAGTGCACATGCTCCGTTTGCAACAAGGAATTTAACGACAAGGTCGGGATGTCCCCGATGGAAAGCAACCTTGCTATCCGATACCGCAACAAGGTGGGGAACATTTGCCCCGATTGCCAGGCTGAAATTGCCTCGACAAAACGGGGAAGATGGCGACTCTTCTTCTGGAACCTGAAAGTCGCGCTTTACTGCCTGCGATTCCTCTCGATTTTCGCAATCCCGTTTATCGCTTTTATTATTTTGCTTGCGTTGTATGTTTTATAGGTATACCATGGAATTTATCAAACTCGCCCAGAATCGTTACAGCTGCCGCAAGTTCAGCGACAAGGTTGTAGAACCCGAAAAACTTTCCCTCGTGCTCGAAGCGGGACGCCTTTCTCCGACGGCCGTGAATGGCCAGCCGGTGACGGTGAAGGTACTCAAGTCCGAGGCCGCCATCGCCAAACTTCGCGGCATTACCCGCATGGCCTACAATGCCCCCGTGGTGCTCATGGTCTGCTATGACAAGGACAAGTGCTATTCTCCCGTGACCTATCACGACGACTTTGTAAGTGGCGACATGGATTCAAGCATCGTGACGACCTCGATGATGATGCAGGCGACCGACTTAGGTCTTGCGACCTTGTGGGCCCGTGGCTTCAACGCCTCTGAAATCGAGAAGGCTTTTGAGTTCCCGGCAAACCTCAAGCTGGCCTGCTTCTTGGATGTGGGTTACGCCGACCCTGCCGAAGGCGGTCCTTCGCCGAGACACCCCGTGCGCAAGCCCATGAGCGAATTCGCCGAAGAAATTTAAAATAGAGTGTCATCCTGAGCGGAGCCCTGTCATTCTGGAGCCGAAGGCGATAGAATCGGGCGAAGTCGAAGGATCTCTAGAGAAATTATACATAAAGGATTTTTATGCGTTTACTTGTTCTTGCTCTTGCCCTAGCCTCTGCTGTTCATGCGATAAATTGCACCGATGCGATTTTATCGTATTACAAAGGGTGGTATGGCATATATTTTGATTTTGATGACGCTGTTTTGGACGGTTCCTATAAACAGCATCAGGAAAACTACGTAACAATGAAGCTTATAAGAGATGAAAAATCTATTAAAGTAGTTTATTCCGAATTCTGGGATGGCGAGTTTCGTTTAGACACAAATTATATCGGTGTTGTTAGCGATCTTTCTGCATCGATTGATTCCGGCGTGGTGTATCAGAAAAGTTATTTAGGAGACACCTTATTTGTCGAGGCTATTATTAAAGAATATGTTCCCAAAAAAGAAGGTGTTCGAACTACAAACATGACAATGAAGATTCTTAAGGATTGGTTGCTTCTTGTTGAAGAGGAACATGAGCCGTGGAAGGAAGACATTTCGTCTGTGGGGTATATCGAACTATTTGTGAAAAATGATACCTTGTTCAGAATTCATTATGGTTCTAATGATGGGACCTCTTTTGATACAACAAAATTTCAATTTGATTATGCTTCGGAAACGGATGATCATGTTTGCCGAAACTTTTCTAAGGAGTATAGTTGCAGTGGATATTGTACCGATGAACATGGAAATGCGATTCATAATGGGGATGTGCAACAATTGGCCGATTGGACCGTCATCGAAAATGATTCCGGTTTTGTGGTTGGATACGGGGACGACGATGATTTAATGCAGTTTTTCATGGTATATCGGGATGGAAAGCCTACATCGATTGCGAAGCCGTTGGTCAAGCGTCCGAATTCCGTGCGCCATACGCCGTACTTTGACCCCAAGGGCCGCAAACATTCCAAGACTCTACCTTATAGGGTGATGTTTTAAGGCGAAACCGGGTTTTAGGGGCTCCGCCCCTAGGCGATGGGGTAGCGTATGCCGTTTCGGCAGAAGCGAGGGGGAAACCTACCCCTCTTTTTTATTGATTATCACTCGTCTCTCGTCTCTCGTCTTTCGCCTTTTGCTATATTATCGGCGGAAAATTTTAAAAAGGAATAAAAATGCGTTCTTTTAAATTTGTTTCTCGCGGTATCTTGACGGTCGCTTTGGCTGCTGGTATCGCTTCTGCTCAGTTGTTGAACTCCAAGAGCCTGGACGTGATTCGCGTCGAAAAGACGGGTATTTCTGCCGGCAAGATTGATAGCCTCGCCAGAATGCTCGGCGAACAACAGTTCCGTGGCAAGAAAATTGATGACCAGATGATGACTCAGCTCCGTTATGCGGTAATCGACAACCTCGTGGGCCAGGAACTCATCAAGCTCGAAGCCAAGAAACTCGGCATCAAGGTGACCAAGGGCAAGGTCGACAGTCTGACCGCTCTCTTCAAGTCGCAGTTCCCGAGCGAAGATGCCTTCCAGAAGGAACTCAAGAAGTCCAATACGACCATGGCTCAGTTCAAGGAAAAGATTGAAGATCAGCTGAAGAGCGAAGCCATTCTCGAACAGAAGGTGCCGTATCCGAAGGATCCGACCGAAAAGCAGAAGGAAGCTTTCTGGGAACTCAACAAGGGTAAGGTCCAGATCAACGATTCCATTAGCGGTGCCCGCATCGTGATTTACACCAAGGGCAAGTCCAAGCAGGAAATTGAAGACGCCAAGGACATGCTGAAGGGCCTCGCTGCCCAGGTACGCTCCAAGAAGGCTACGTTTGCCCAGCTTGCCGCTATGTACAGCGACGACCAGACCGCCAAGAAGACTGGTGGCGTGATGAGCAAGTTCGTGGCAAAGACCAAGGGTGATGCCTTCGTGAAGGCCGTGAACAAGATCAAGGTGGGCGAAATGACCGAACCTTACACCGATAAGGACGGTATCGCTATCTTCATGCTGACCGAACGTAACGACGGCAAGTACGAAAGCTACAAGCACCAGATTGACTACATTCTGCGTGTGCAGGCCGAACAGGACCGTCAGGCTCAGCTCAAGGCTTACCTCGATGGCCTCGGAAAGGTCTACAAGGTGCAGTACCTCGATGCGAAGTACACTCCGCCGCAGGCTATCGGAGCTGCTAAGTAATGGCTTTCCAAACTACACACACCGGGCTGATTGACTTGCGTGCGCGCATCGATAAGCTCTGGGGGTATCTTTGACTTAGAGGCAAAGACCGAAGAACTTTACGTGCTCGAAAAGGACTCCGCCGACCCGAACCTGTGGAATGACCAGGACAAGGCGCAGTCCATGATGAAAAAAATCGGCAATCTGCGTGCCCTGCTGGACTCGTGGAAAGAAGTCTCGCAGACTTGCGATGACCTCGCCGAACTTTATGAAATGAGCAAAGCGGAAGAATCCGCCGACTTGACTTCCTCGATTGAATCGGATGTGGCTGCCCTCAAGGCCCGCATCGAAGAAATGGAATTCAAGAAGATGCTGAACGGCCCCGATGATGCCTGCAGCTGCCTGATGTCGATTCACCCGGGCGCTGGCGGCACCGAGTCGCAGGACTGGGCGCTGATGCTCTTCCGCATGTACACGCATTTCTTTGAACGCGAAAATATGGACTTTAAGGTCGTCGACTTCCAGGAAGCGGAAGACGCCGGTCTCAAGAGTGCGACCATCGAAGTCACTTGCGAAAACGCTTACGGCCTGCTCCGTTCGGAAATCGGTGTGCACCGTCTGGTACGTATCAGCCCCTTCGACGCGAATGCCCGCCGTCACACGAGCTTTACCGCCGTATACCTGTACCCGGAACACGAAGACGTGGAATTCGACTTGGACATGGCCGACGTGCGTGTGGATACCTACCGCAGTAGCGGTGCCGGTGGTCAGTACATCAACAAGACGGACTCCGCCGTTCGTATGACCCATTTGCCGACAGGTATCATGGCGAGCTGCCAGACCGAACGTAGCCAGATCCAGAACCGCGAAACCTGCTACAAGATGCTCAAGACCATGGTCGCTGAACATTACCGCCTGGAAGAAGAAGCCAAGCGCGATGCCCGTATGGCCGAAAAGAAAAAGGTCGAATGGGGGAGCCAGATTCGTAGCTACGTGCTGCAGCCTTATCAGCTTGTGAAGGACCTACGCACCGGTGTCGAAACCTCGGATACTGCAGGCGTACTCGACGGTAAAATTAAGCCGTTTATCAACGCTTATCTGCTCAGTACCAGCGAAGGCACGAAGTAGTTCGTTAAGGTCCCTGAGCTTGCCGAAGGGCCGCTAATCAAAAGTCATCCTAGCGTATTGTGACGGGATCAAGCTTTGGAATTTCTAAATTATAGGCATGAATATTGAAGACTGGCGAAACCGTATCGACGAACTGAATGGTGAAATTATCGACCTTCTGAACAAGAGGGCAGGCTATGCGACCGAAATCGGCAAAATCAAGAAAGAAAAGGGCTTGCCCGTTTTTGACGAGGCTCGTGAACAGGCCGTTCTCGAAAAGGTCGCGCTCCTCACGAAGGGGCCGCTTTCGCCGGAATCCATCAAGAACATTTTTAGAACCATCATGCAAGAAACCCGCAGGGTGGAGGAATAATGCAACGCCTGACTTTGGTGGGCTTTGGCCTTCTGGCGAGTTCCATTGCCGCTGCGATTAAGCAGGCGGGCAAGTCTACGGTCGTACGTGCGGTGAGTAGTCCCAATACTCTCGAACGCGCTCGCGAACTGAAACTGGCCGACGAATTCTTTACCTACGACGAAATCGAAAAGTGGGTGCCGGGTTCCAGCATGATTTTGCTGTGCGCTCCGATTCTCCATATCTTAAAGACAATCGATGCTCTTTCTCGCGTGAACCAGCCGTCGTCCGCTCCCATTCTGGTGAGCGATATCGGTAGCACCAAGGTTGAAATTTGCAAGGTCGGTTCAAAACTTCCGCAGCCGTTCGTGTTCGTGGGGAGCCATCCGATGGCGGGTTCCGAAAAGCGGACTCTCGAATATAACGATCCTTCGATTTTTGAGAATGCCTACTGGTTCGTGTGTCCACCCGAAGGGGTAGAAGAATCGGCCTACAGGCCTCTGCTTGACCTCATTGATTTTGTCGGTGCCCATGCGGTGGTCTTTCCGCCGGAACACCACGACCGTACCATGGCGTGGGTTTCGCACATGCCGCAGATGCTTTCGTCCACGTTGGCGGGGGCGCTTCCTGAACGCCTGCTCAAGTTCAACTACCAGCATTATGCAGGCCGTGCATTTAGGGATATGACCCGTATTGCCGCTTCGGGCTGGAACATGTGGCACGATATTGCGGTTACCAACCGCGACCAGACGGTGCTTGCGTTGCGGGAAGTGCGCGAAGGCCTCGACAAGACGATTGCCGCGATGGAACATTTGCAGGTCGTGAACGATGGAACTCCCGCAGCCGAAGATTGTTCCGCTGATTTGGAAACGGTTTTCAAGGCCGGAAACGAGGGCCGTGCAAGTCTGTTTGCTCCGGGGCGCAATGCGGCCGCAGCCTTCTCCGAAATTACGGTTCCACTCAAGGATGTTCCGGGGGCGCTTTTGCAGGTGCTTTCTCCGCTAGCGGAAAATCATTTGAACATCCGCGACATTGAACTTATGAAAGTTCGTGAAAATATTGCAGGCACCTTGCTGCTTGCGTTCAAGACTCCCGAAGAAGCTCGCCGTGCCGTCGAAATTCTACAGAAGCTCGACTACGATGTAAAGGAACGCTGATGGAATTTGTTGTAAACCCCGATCGCGAACGCATGGAACTTGCGCTGACGATGGCGTTGCTCGTAAACGGGCGCACCGTGTTCGAGGATTTTTCGTTTGCTGCGGGCGTAGAACCGTTTGCCGAGGCGCTTAAGGAATTTGGCCTGAATTACGTGCAGCAGGGGCATCAGTTGGTGCTCGAAGGCAAAGGGTTCCAGTATGCACTCCCTAGCTTATTGCCGATTCACATGAATGAGACGCGTTCCGTGATGCTCTGGACGCTTGCGTCGAAGGATGTGGAGCAGGTTTACACCTTCGCGGCCGAAGAAGACGAAGCGGGCCTCGCTGCGGTTGCGGGCGCGAAGGATTTACTGCAGAAGTATTTCAAGGTGAAGCCCGTCGCCGATGAATCGGCGAAGTTTACGTTTACCTTTGCTGCCGAAGATTTACCAGTCAAGAAAGATTCCCTCGGGAACATTCCGTACCTGATGCGTAACCGCCTGTTGCTTAGGACTCTTGTTCGTAGCGACTACCTCTCTTTTGAAGAAAAGGGAACGGTGCATGACCAGTGGACCAAGATGCTGATGTACTTTGGCGTGAACCTGAAGTACGAAAGCCGCGGTATGGAACAGCTTACGGAACTGGAACGTCGCATGATGATTGCTCGCGGGCAAAAGATCGAGCGTACCCAATTTACGGAAATATCGGAAACGCAGGTGATTACGGGGCGCGACTATTACATTCCGGGCGATACCACCGAGGCGATGGCCCTTGCGCTTTTGACGACGATTGCTGGGATTCCGAAGAATACCGAAGTCTGCCTGAAGAATGTCGACTTGAATAGTAGCCGCGCGGGGGCACTCACATGCCTCAAGCGTATGGGTGGAAACTTTGAAACGGTGAGCCGCCGCGAACGTTTTGGTGATGTCTATGGCGATGTGATGGTTTACCCGCTTGCCGCAGGCAAGCGGTTGCAGGGCCGCCGCTTTTCCGAAGATACTATAGCGACTGGCCTCGAAGAATATCCGTTCCTTGCCGTGGCGGCCTGCTTCGCCGAAGGCGAAACCATCCTTAGGATTCCCAAAGAAATCCGTAAGGAAATGCGCACTACGAACGAGGCCTTGGCCGAGAATTTGCGTAAGACCGGAGCCGAAGTCGGCGTCTACGACGATGGCCTTGTGATTCGTGGTCTTGAAACGATCGTGAACGGAAGCGACTTCGACGGGGGAGAAGTGCCACAGAATGGCCTTGCTCTTTCGGTCCTTTCGCTTGCGCTTGAAAACGACGAACCCGTCGCGGATGCGGAGCTAGTCGAACGTACCTATCCTGGAATTTTGCAGAAAATGAATCAGCTGATTGAATTGGCGAACGCAAAGCAGGAGGAAGCATGAGTGCGGTAGAAAAGAAGGACTCTCAGGGCGGTTTTGCCAAAATCGGTATCGTGGGTTGGAAAGACAAGAGTGCAGACCTTGCTCTTGCCCTTGAAAAGATTGCGCAGTGGGGGGCGACCCATCCGCAGGTGACTTTCTGCGTTCTCGATAACTTGAAGGAACTTGCCAAAAAGCCGATCAAGGTTGTCAAGGAATCGGCGCTTTGCAAGGTGAACCTGTTGCTTGCCATCGGTGGCGACGGCACCGTGCTTTCGGCGGCGCATATCGCTCTTGGGCATAACATCCCGATTCTCGGCGTGAACGCCGGTCGCGTGGGTTTCTTGGCCGAAACTCGCGTGGAAAGCCTGACGCAAACGCTGGACAGCTTGATTGAAGGCGACTATTCTACCCGCGAACGCATGATGATCGATGCTGCCGTATATCGCGGAAAAAAGAAGATCTGTTCGCAGACGGTCCTGAACGAGGTTCACATTCGCGCCCACGCTCCCGAACGTATGGTGAACGTGTCCGTGGAATACAATGGAACCGCACTGACGGATTACTGGGCCGATTCTGTTCTCGTTTCGACTCCGACAGGCTCGACAGCGTACAACCTTGCTGCAGGTGGCCCCATCATTCATCCGGCGACTCCTGCCGTGGTGCTGACGCCCGTTGCTCCGGGAAGCCTTTCGGTGCGTCCGCTGGTGCTTTCGCTTTCTTCCAAGAAACTGCAGATGAAGTCTGCCGTGGAAAAGACATTGGATCTCGTTTTCGATGGTCGTACGACGGTGGAACTTTTGCCGGGTGACGAAGTGTGCCTTGCCGAAAGCAAGTCGGTCACGACGTTTATCCGTATGCGCCATACCGGATTCGTGGGGGCGCTCCGCGAAAAGCTCGGCTGGACCGGAAAACCGAAACTGGCCTAGTTTTTGGCGCTTTTTCGGCCTTTTTTCATATTCTTGACTTTTTTCGGTTCCACCTTAGTCTTTTTAGTATAGATTAAGGGTATGTTGGAACTGAACGTATTCTATCGCTTGGCGGCAGCCGTTGGAATCGGTTTGATTATCGGCATGCAGCGCGAGCATACCTATTTTGACCAGTCGGATCGGCATCCGGCCGGTGTACGTTCGTTTACCTTGGTCGCGCTCGGTGGCGCAATGACCGCTTTCCTTTCGGACCTGATGGGGGGAGTTGCTCCCTTTGTGACAGGTTTTATTGTCGTGGGCATGCTCCTGATGGCATCCCATGTGGCCTTTGCGATCGGGCATCGTCCGCAAGACGGCTCCGGTCCCGTTGTCGGTAACGACGGCATTACGACAAGTATCGCCGTGTTGGTTGTCTATCTGTTGGGGGCGCTTTCGTGGTACGGGCGGTTGCTGGAATCCTGCGTGATTGTGGTGGTGATGCTCTGGGTGCTATCGGCAAAGCAACAGCTGCACGATTTTGCGAAAAAACTTTCCAAGGAAGATATTCTTGCGACGGTCAAGTTTGCGGTGATTTCTATCCTGATTTTGCCGTTCTTGCCGAATCAGGCTTACGGTCCGCCCGGTCTTGAGGTGCTGAATCCTCACACGATTTGGCTTTTCGTAGTGTTTATCTCGGGCATTGGTTTTGTAGGCTATGTGCTTATCAAGCTGGTGGGGCCCGGCAAGGGAATCTGGCTTACGGGCCTGTTGGGCGGCCTTGCAAGCAGCACGGCGCTCACGTTAAACCTGGCTGGGCGAAGCCGCGAAAACGAAGATTACGCATCGGACTTTACGCTCGGGATCGTGCTCAGTTGGGCGGTGATGTATGTTCGCTTGTACCTGATTTGCGTTTTCCTGAGCAATTCCCTGGCGGCTCCCTTGGCTTTGCCTCTGCTTGCTCCGGTCGTTCCGACGCTAGCGTACGCGTTCTACCTCAAGGTGAAGGAATCGCGTGATCACCGTTCCAGGAATTCCGATTTTTCGAACCCGTTCAAGTTGCTTCCGGCAATCAAGTTCGGCGTCGTTTTCACTTGCGTGATGTTTGTCGCGAATGCGGCCCGCGTTTACCTTGGTGCCGGAGCGCTCCTTGCCTGTAGTTTTTTGGGCGGTGCCGCCGAAATGGATGCGGTGGCGTTCTCGGTTATTGACATGAACCTCAAGGCGGGACTCCCTGTGCGGGAACTCGTTCTCGCTTTCCTGTTCGCAAGCCTTGCGAATACGCTGACTAAAGGTGGCCTTGTGCTTTTCCTGGGGGCAAAATCCATGCGTCGCCCCATCATGCCTGCGGTTGCACTCATTTGTGCGGTGACGGGCGGGCTTATCGCCTATTACGTGCTTTGATTTATAGCTTGCTTCCGTAGAGCTTCTGCCCTTCCTTAAGGGGCGCTCCCGGTTTCAGCTTGTTGATGCGGCAGAGGGATTCGATTGAAATGTTGAACCAGTTGGCGACATCTCCCTGCGAATCGCCCCTTTTCACGATATAGTAGTTTTGGCTTTTCAGTTTGGTTTGAAGTTTTCGGTGAGCCACTGTTGCCTTTTTCATCGAGAATTTTTCAACACCGTCCTTTAGGCTCCAGTGCGGGAAATCTATGACGGAGGTGGGGTCGATGTTCACTTCGCCGTAGCGGATTTCAAAGTGCAAGTGCGCCGATGATGACCTGCCCGAATTGCCTGCAAGCCCTACGATATCGCCCGGGAAAACTTCGTCTCCGACCTTCAGGAGTCGCTTGGAAAGGTGGGCGTAAAGTGTCTGGAGTCCGTTGGGGTGCTTAATCAAGATGTAGTTGCCGTAGCCGCCCTTGTTGTAGCGAGACATTGTGACAACACCCGGATAGGCGGCGACTACAGGTTCATCCTTGATGACGTTTACGTCTACGCCCCGGTGCAGGCGGTGGCTGCGGATTCCGTAGGGTGAACCTATGAGAGCTTCGTGTGTAATCGGAGGAAGAATTGTAGAAAAGTCGAAGAATTCTCCAATCTCGACGGGCTCACTATTCGTTGTTTCTTGTGGAGAACTCTTTTCCGTCTTAGACGACTCCGTTTCTTCGCTTGGAAGCTCGTTGACCGGCTCCTTTGAGTCCGTTGAATCTTTTGGCGTGGCTTCTTGCTCTTGCGATGGAGTTTCGGCTATCGTTTCCTGTAAGGATTCCTGTTTTTTGGTGGACTTGGCTTTTTTCTTTTTAGATTCTACGATCTCGTATTCGACCCCTTCCTTGTCATAAAGGAGCGCCTTGGTGAATGCCTTCGGGTCGTCTTCGCTGATCTTTATTTTTTTAGCGGACTTTTCTTTTGTCGAAGTTTTTTTCGCCTTTTCCTTCTTGTCGGATTTTTTTGTGGACTTCTTTGTCGAAGTTTTTTTCTTCGATGTCTGTTCGGTTGTTTCTTTGTCCGATTTCTTGGTGGTCGATGCCTTGGCGTTGGCCGGGGTACACACGCAAGCGATTGCCACGATTATCGCGACAAGAATTCCGCTCCACTTGTGAAATCCCGAAAGCGTCATGAAGCTTATTTAAGGAAGGCGAAGAAAACGGCGGCGACGATAAGAACGAAGGCGACAATGTGATTCCATTGCAACGCTTCGTTGTTGAAAACGGTCGTTGCAATAACCGTGAATACCGTCAGGGAAACCGCTTCCTGGATAATCTTGAGTTGCATCAGTGTAAAAGGTCCGCCGTTGATTCGGCTTCCGATGATGTTCGCTGGAACGGCGATGCAGTATTCTAGGAATGCGACACCCCAAGAGGCAACAATCACCAGAAACAGAGGCCAGTCGGTGCTGATGTGCATTTCCTTGAGCTTGAGGTTGCCGTACCAGGCAAATGTCATGAACACATTGGAACAGCAAAGAAGGAGAATTGTGAAGATGCCGGATTTCATAGTTGCTTAATGGTTGGTGCGGAGACGGTAAGGTTTCCCGGTGCTGAGTTGGTAGGCGAGGCGTGCGCGCACCTGTTCCAGGTACAGGATGTATTTTTCGCTTTGGTAGTCGCGGTAGGTCCAGTCGAAGGCATGAAAGTGCCCGTCCTGAAAGTACAGCGTGGGTTCCACGAAAATGCCTCGCTGCATGTAGACGCGCTGGCGCTGGTCCTTGGTGGTAGCCAAGAAAAATTGTCCGAGCGTCATGTAGCCTGGGTCCAGGTTCACGGGGCGAAGACCGGGCGTGCCGTTCTGTTTTGCAATTTCCAGTTCGACATCGTTGCTCCAAAGCTTGATGTCTACAATCGTTTCTCGATCGACTAGAGGCTCGTAGCTGAAAAAGGCCCGCACGGGGGCATTCCCGATTTCTTCTTTATAGTAGTTGGTGAAGGTAAACGGGAATGGCGGGAGCGCAAGCTCCTCTTCGCCAAAGCGGTTGCGGAGCGTTTCGCGCACAGCTTCTACCGCCAGGGAATCTTTCGCGAGAATTCCTACGATTATCTTGACTTTGGCTGGTGTCCTGAGTTCGCCCATGGGTGAAAAAATAGAAAAAAAGACGAGAGAACCGACCTTCGGTCCTACAGACGAAAGACGAAAGAATTATTTTTGGAAAAAAGATCTGAACTATGATTATTAAGTATCTTTCATTCTCCATTCTTCTCATCTCGTCTCTCGTCTTTAGTCTCTCGTCTAAATCCTATGCCGAGGCTCCGCGTGTCGTTCCAGAAATCCTGGATTCGGTGCCGCATGAAAAGTCCCATTTTACGCAGGGTTTGTTCTTTGACGGTAACGAACTTATCGAAACGACAGGACTGTACAGACAATCGGGGATGTACCGTCGTACCCTCGAGGGCAAAATTCTTGATTCCATCCGAATTGAGGATCGTTATTTTGGTGAAGGTTCTATTGCCGTTGGTGATGACATCTTTTACTTGACGTGGAAATCCAAGAAGGCTTTCATTTATAGCCGCAAGCCCTTTGCATATAAAGGCGAGTTTCGCATTCCGACAGAAGGCTGGGGATTGACTTATTGGAAAAACGCTCTCCTTATGAGTAACGGTTCGAGCGATCTATTGCAGATAGGGCTCGGCGGTTTCGATATTGTGGGAGTGATTCGAGTAACGGATGGTGGTCGCCCCCTTAAGCTGCTGAATGAACTTGAAATAGTGGGTGATACCTTGTATGCAAATATTTGGCAGACAGGGGCGATTGCTGTAATCGAACTTCCGAGCGGTCGTGTCGTGCGCTACCTAGATTTAAGCCGCAAGGTGGCTGAACTTAAGCGCAAGTATCCAGAAATGGATGTGCTCAACGGAATTGCCTACGACGGCAAGAATCTCTGGATCACGGGCAAGAACTGGTCGTGGATCTATAAAATCAAGTAGCGGATTCCATCTACATCGCTGAAATCGAGAAAATCCTTGTGAAGGAATAGTCCTTCTTAAGAACATCAAATATCTATGTCGGAATCGAAAACATATTGGAATTTTCCGTTTTTGACTTTGCCGGATCCGCTTTCCCAACTTTCTCTTATAAAGTCTGTTTCGAACTTTAGGCCGTCTGCCGCCATTTTTTCGAGTACCTTGACGGGCGGCATGTCGCTGGTTTGGAAACTCGCTTGACCGCTTAGAATTTCCCGTAGGTCAAGGCCATCATCCTCAATACCCATTGCTTCGGTTACGGTTCCCCAGTTCTCCGTCCGCCAATTGGAGCGCATACAAGTGTTTTCGTACCAATCAGGACAGTCTCCGCTGAACATTTCTTCAGTCCACTCTTTAGACTCGGGGACAACGAGCGACAGCGAAAACTTGCCGCTGCCTTCGCCGTAGAGGTTGATGAATTTATGGATGTTCTCTTCGTTCATCCAGATGGTGGTGGTGACTGTGGTATTCATGGTAGGTTACATCTTTTTCACAGGTGATTTTGCGTAAACACGGATTTGTAAAAGAACTGTTTTTCCCGTCTTGACGATTGCCGTCAAACGGTGTTGTCCGTTCCAGAGCCGACCGGTATCAAAAACTTCGATGGGCGGGTTTGGCGACCATTCGCCCGATTGAATCTTTTCGCAAAACCTGACAACATGCTCTTCCGAAATTCGACGATTGTGCGGATTGTCCGAAAGCCACCGCAACGCCATTTCGGGTGTCACGGTGACGGTATCGGATGAAAGCCTTTTAAGTGTGCTCTTTACTTTATTTTCAATTTCTTGCGCCATTTTTCTTCGGCGGTCTTGGTCAAGCAATCATTTTTCATGTCGCTGCAAGGGACCGGGTAATATACATAGCCGTTCTCGTCTTTTTCACTGTGGTCAAAATCGGATAGGCTTTTAATTTTGTTCCCTTTTTTATCGAGGAGGAAAACATCGTCTGAATCGCCTGAGTAACGAAGATAGTCGGAATACTCGATGTCACCACCCCAATCTTCCATTTCGTAAACGCTTCTAAAATAAGAGGGAATTTTATAAGCATTATCTGCACAACAATCTAATTCGGAACCCGTTTCCAGTATTTTCTTTACAGGAACTATTAGGAAGTCATTGTCATAAACAAGAACACGCGATGTGTCGATTTCGCAGTTGTTCCCATATTCGTCAACATGGTTGACAAAAGCGCAATCTCGCGGATCCCATTCTTCATCGGTTAACTCTCTATACCGTTCTGCGGTTTCGTTAAAGTCTATGCAATGCCAGAATTTTCCGTCTTTTGCTTTGCCCCTGCCGATTCCCAAATCGGCTACGTCTTCGGCTTCCCAATATATATCGAATTCAAGACCGTCTGCGGCCATCTTTTCAAATATTTTGATAGGCAGATTCCAGGCTGTTTGAAAATTTAGGTCTCCGCACAAAATGTCGTGCAAGGCAAGTCCGTCTCCGTAATCCATGGCATCGGTTTTAGTACCCCAATTTTCTATACGCCACTCGTACCAGCCCTCGTTACTGCTGTTCTTTTTCGCCGTCGATTTTTTCTCCACAGAAGCAGTTTTCTTGGCAGAAGACTTGGCGGCCTTTTCTTTTTCGTAATCAGGTTCGGGGATAACGAGTGACAGCGAAAAATCGCCATTGCCTTCGCCATACAGCTTGATGAACTTTTCAATATTCTTCTTGTCCATCGTGATAGTAGTTGTTACTGACATCATAAAATAATCCTCCAAACAAAACTATATTAACATGTTCTTGGTGTAATCGGGTACATATTCCCCACCAAAAAAATCTTCTTTCGGCTTATACCATTTAGGGATTTTGCCCATTTTTTCTAGAGCAGAATCCATGAAGGCATCCTCCATGTCCGTCCCATCGGACACCTTCCACTTGTTTAGGTCTCCAGTGAACTGAGATCCAGAAAACATGCCCCACATATTGGTCACCTTGGATACATTCCATTTGCTGATATCACCATTAAATTGAGAATTTTCGAACATACGGGACATGTCAGCAACTCTCGATACATCCCATTGACTGATATCACCGGCGAATTGTGAAAGATCCTCATCAGAAAACAAATCACTCATATCTGTAATTTTAGATACATCGATGAAATTCAAGTCACAATTTGTACCATTCTGTTTTATGGCTGCTAAAATTTTTTCCTTAAATCATCTTTATTTTTTGCAACAACCATTTTTTGTTCAGTGGTCTTTTTAACTACAGTCCCCTTTGGGGATTCTTCAGCTTTTTGAGATTTAGAGTACTTCTTATAGGCATTTTTCTTAAGGTGATATTTCCCTTCGTCGTCTTCAATCAAGTCATCTTCAGGGAATGCACAATAGTTTTTGAACTTGGAATGATCAAAGTCCTTCAATACTTTTAGGGGCTTGTCGTTTTTGTCGAAAAGAGGAATTTGATTGCCATTCCCGTCATCAAGAAAAAGATAGTCGTTGCCGTAAGCCGATTCATTGAACTTGAACCCTTTTTTCAGAACGAGAGCCTTGAGGTAAGGAGGGTTCTTGTAAATGGTAGATTGCCAATAGCCAACACCCTCATCATCTTCGTCTATCATATCTGCTACAGGCAAAATCTTAAAGTCAACATTGTCGCCAAGAACCTGGACAGTCGGATAGTTATACATTTCTATTAGGCATTCCTGTCCATATTCATCCGTAAAGGGATAGGTCTCGCAGCCAAAGCCATCTTCGTCTTCTTCGAGTTCTTCAATGCATTCTTCCACGATTTTATAACCATCAAATTTGGGCTTTTTAGCAGATACAGGCTTCGCAGTCTTTGTAGCTTTTTTAGGTTTTGCAGCATCTTCACTCTCGGAATTTTCTCCATACCACTTTGGTGGATTATCAGCCAAGGGAGAACCGTCAAACATGCCAAAATCCAAAGTCAACTTAGACGTATCCCACTTGCAAATATCGCCTTTAAAACGAGAATTAGAAAACATACAGAACATATTTGTAACGTTGGACACATTCCACTTGCTGATATTTCCATTAAATTGCGAATCACTAAACATGCTCTGCATATTTACAACATTCGAAACATTCCACTTACTGACATCTCGTGTGAATCGCGAATTCTGGAACATCATAACCATGTTCTTTACTTTAGATACATTCCATTGACTTATATCGCCATTAAATTGAGAATCAGCGAACATGTTTTGCATATTTGTAACATTTGACACATCCCAATGGCTTATATCGCCATTAAATTGGGAATCAGTGAACATGTAGGACATATTTGTCACATTCGACACATCCCATTTGCTTATATCACCATTAAACGGAGAACCATAGAACAAGCCGTCCATATTCGTAACTTGAGTAACATCAATGAAATTCAAATCACAATCTTCACCATTCGTTTTAATGGTGTCTTTTATCAACTTTTTTAAATCATCTATATCTTTCACGACAACCATATTGGCGTTAGCCTTTGCTAGCTTAGCGGTAGTTGGCTTTTTAGCAGACTTTGTTGCAAATTTCTTGGCTACAGCCTTTGACGGCTTGGTAGCTACAGGCTTCTTTGATGCAGGCTTTTTGGCTACAGTTTTCTTAGTTGCAGTTTTCTTTGTCTTTGCCATAATAAGGCTTCCTTGAGGTTATTTCTTTTTTAAGATAGCGGACATTTTTCTTAGCCGCTATCTATCGTTGTATCTTAACTACTTTAAAGCAATGGGTTTGAATCATCATCCGAATCTTCGCCAGAAGATTCTCCTCCATCACTTGAACCACCCTTCACTCTGCCGATGATATCGATAATGTGGAGTATAGCCAGGAGACCGCATATGGAACATATTGCTATGTTGACGGAATCCATCGTGAAACTGATTGCATAATAAATGCCCAAAGCAGCGGCGATGATCAACCCGACAAACGGAAGTGTCAATATCCATGCTATGACAAATGGAACGAAAAGAAGAAGCTTGTCCAAATTAGATGGAGCATGGATGTGTTCGGAAAGCCAACTATGAATCGCCCTAATCATTTTTTACCTCGTTATGATAATGAAATAGTTTATAGCCTAGCTCAAATGGTTGCATACAGTTGTATGGGCTGTTGTACAACAACAAGTTTCTTTTTTGTAATCAGTTTCGGGAACAAGGAGCTACTGCGAAAAATCACCATTGTCTTCGCCATAAAACTTGATGAATTTTTGGATGTTTCCTTCATCCATTGTGATTGTTGTGGTTTCTGTCATCATGGTGAGTTTTTCCTTTCGTTAAAGTTTAGGAAATCTTCCCGCCTAAGCGCCTAAGCTCCATCTGCCTAAGTTTATCAAGTTCCCACCGCCTACAAGATTTCCTACATTCGCAATGCGAAAGAGAAACACAAAGCAATGGCACTACTGTCAGAATTACACTGAGTATAGAAAAAGGAACTACGAAAGTTTCTGTAAAAAAAATGTTTGCCAAAAATGCCAAGCAGGCGGGACCAAGTATGCCGCCAGCCGCAATCGCTGCAGCAAAATCAGATAGAAACTCATAATAATTGTCAAGCGTCGCACATATAATTACACCAATGCCTGATATTAGACCTAATGTCAGGCCGGTGGAATTGTCGGGCAAGAGATAACAATATGCTACTATTGACAAAAGTGTAAATAGGATTCCTATAAAAATATTAATAAGACGTCCTTTATTTTGTTCTTTATCTTTTTGTTCCAGACTTTCTCTTTTTTCTTGTTCTTTTTTTATTAGAGTTTGTTCACTGATGCAGCGGATGGAATTCGCTTTTTTGCCTAAGGTGCTTTTGGGAATAACGCGTGAATCTTCCATTAAACGAAAAACTTCATTATCTCCTGCTTTTGTAGAACTCCAAAACATGGTTAGTTTACCTATGCCATAATAGTCTCCACTAGAATCTCTAGAGCCTGCAGGCAATGCTGAAAAACCAAAAGTATCCCATCCACCCCACCACTCTTCAGCACCTAAGACCATTCTCACAGTATACTCCTTACCACGTAAGGAGGAACTCATGTAGTACTTTTGAGCTTCGACAAAAGATGCAAGTTCTTCCCACTCTTCACTAGTTGGCAGAAACCAACCTGGTGGACAGGCTTCCTTTGCAGCCTTCCATGTGTATAGCCTACCATATTTTTTTTCATTCGATTCATCGTTGTCATATGCGTAGCTTCCGCCGTTTTTAGTGCGGAATCTCAAGTTCTCGGCCATCCAAATCTGGTCGCCAATCTTGCATGTCTTATAAACCTCGCCATCTCGCGGGTCGGTAAAAGTACCTATAACAGCCATATAAAACTCTAAAAAAAGGGTGATTTTTCAATCGGTTACAGCAACGGATTTGATTCGTCGTCTAAACCATCATCCTAGGCATCATCGCCGCCGCTTGAACCGCCCTTTACCATGCCGATGATATCGATAATGTGGAGTATAGCCAGGAGACCGCATATGGAACATATTGCTATGTTGACGGAATCCATCGTGAAACTGATTGCATAATAAATGCCCAAAGCAGCGGCGATGATCAACCCGACAAACGGAAGTGTCAATATCCATGCTATGACAAATGGAACGAAAAGAAGAAGTTTGTCCAAATTGGTAGGAACGTGGATGTGTTCGGAAAGCCAACCATGAATTGCTCTAATCATTTTTACCTCGTTAATTATAAACTGGTCCGGTTTATGTGTTGCTGCTGTATGGGCCGTTATACAACTGCAAGTTTTTTGTTTTTTACAATTTCGTTTTCGCCTTTGCTTCCTCGACCACAACACGGTTCATGTGCGATGCGGCACAGAAATGCTTTGCCACCTTGGTGTAGTCTCCGCCACTTTCGTTAAAATTGCGGACAAGGCATGGCGAACAATACTGACGATCTTCACAATCGTAGCACTGCGGGATTGCAGACTTTGTCAATTTGCGTAACTTATTCAGTTGCGGAGACTTTTCCCAGATGTCCTTAATCGGTTGTTCACGGACATTGCCGCAAGGCATTCCCTGCCAACCGCTACACGGATAAACAATTCCGTTTGCCGCGATACACATCTTATCAAGGCCAACACCACAAAAAGCTTGTTTTCCCCATTCTTCACGGGACGGCTGCGGAACAGGAGTTTCCTTAACACGCTTAATGTAATCCTGGTCAAACTTGACTATATCCTTCAACAATTCTTCCGTTTCAGCTATGGTCAGGCGTTCAGTAAGATTGTCCGAGGAAAAATCAAAACGAGCCATCATCACAAAGTCTGTTTGAGCCTTGCAATTACGCTCATGAGCATATTCCAAAACCTTCTTATAAGATTTGAAATTAGTATGCATCACTGGGCAACTGATTTGCACAGGAATATTCGCAGCAATCAAAGCTTCGATAGAAGCCTTTGTCTTTTCACAACTCCCCTTAAGCTGCGTAATGTGGTCATGTTCTTCGGGATAAACACTGTACAAGGATGTTTGCACAAGTCCAGGATTAATCTCTTTTAACACATCTATCATATGCGGAGTCAGCAATGTAATATTGGACAATATGGTTACCGAAAAATCCAATTCACGGGCCCTACGCAAAATTCTTTCAGCATCCGGATGACAGAAAAATTCTCCACCTGAAAGTGTCAAATCCAGGGTACCCGCTTCATGGAGCTGTTCCATCACGTTTGCCAACAACTCGTATGGCATACGGTCATTCTTGAGTTCGTGGGGAATGTAGCAATGGATGCACCGTTCATTACAATGGTTGTTTACCTCAATCTGACAATCATGAATGGCAGGTTTCTTTAAGTATTCGTCAAACAGATATTCTTGAGAATCCCTATATTTTTTGTTATCATCGGGGTTCTGCATAGCGTTATAGGTAAACGACGTCTTAGGATTTTCAGCGTAACTGAAGTAGGTATCCTTAGAAGCACATTCTTCTGCAGTCTTACCAGAAACTAGGTAACTATCTGCCACCAAGGAATCCATAATTTCCTTGAAATCATCTTGAATATCCTGCGGAGTTGCCCCATCAAATTGGGAACAAGCTTTGGATACAAGAGAATCAAGGCTTTGCGGCTCACGGGTAAGCGTATTCAAGAAAATACGACCGGAATCAGTGTAAGTGCGGTCATGTTTCGTGAGTTGGCTATAGATATAGCCAAATTCTCCGATAGAACGGACAAATGAATCGCGTGAAAGACGGTAGTAAGGCATGATCAGACCTTGATGTATTTTTTGTACGCTTGAAGTTTGCTGTTGAACAATTTGTCTATTTTTTTCAAAATAACATCTGTATCTATATCAGTACCTTGTTCCTTTGTCCTGTATTCGTCTACAAGTTGTTTAAAATCATCCCCTAAAACGTAAATTTTGTCCAAAAGAGCATCCCTACGTTCTTCATAATTGTCTAGTTTTCCATTGCTTATTCTTCCTACTTCCATGCACTCTATAAAACATGCTTGTAAAAATTGTATTTTAACAGTTGTTCGTGCAATCCAAATTGTTATAACAATGGCGATGATTGATAATACGAGAGAACATATTCCGATAACAAAGGAAGCGATTTCCATTATTTTATTCTCCTAGTAATAGGTTTTCATGTATTCTTTAATTTCTTTCAACTTACTTGTTGCTTGCGATTGCTTTTGATCATTATTAAAATCAGCATACCAAGCCTTGTGCAGAATAAAGTAGTCTTCAATCAAATCATACAAAGTTTTATCTTTACCTTTAATCTGTTGCAACATCTCATTGGGAGAAACCCATGATTCGTCTGTTGTTAATTCAATTCTCTGATATATCGCTATCACAAAATTCTGAAAATAACTTTCAGGAGCAATCAGTGCCTTCATCACATCAACATCTTGAAAATTAATAGACATTCGTTCAAATCCTTTATTACAAATTCAAAAAAACGGTAACTGCGGCTATTACACCGCAATCACCATTGTTATTTCTATTAGCGACTCAATTCGCAGGTCGAACAGCCCTTTCCGTTGCGATCTTTGGTCGGGCAACCAGCAGCGAAGCTACCAGTCGGATTGTTCTTTGCCACGAGCTGCGGCTTTGTGTACTTCTTCATAATATACCTCATGAGGTTTATGTTTTTTGCTCCGTTTTGTTGAATGCACCAACTGGAGCCTTGCTGGCACATTTTTCATAATCCTACTTATACCAAGATGGTGGAGTATCTCCCCAACCGAAGTAATTGATGTATTTGATATTTGGATATTTTGACCGCAATATTTTTTCAGCTGCAGTCCGGTTTAGGCCGCCCATTTCAATGCAGTCAAGCGCATATCCTGGAACGTGGTCAATGCAGAAATGAAACCAGTGTTTCATGTTTAACTCCTTGTTGTATTGTTGAAAAACTTTTGTGCGTTCGACCACGACACGCTACACCATGCACCATCAGTGATTTTCTCGCTCATCGTAATGCGGTTCCGCAAGTATCTTGGTAATGAGCTCTTGATATTCCGCCCCGGAATCGGAGTATCCGTTCCAAACAGAATCCTATCCGCAAATCCGTTTTGGATAAGAATCTGCAAATGTTCGTGTGGCATAAAGGCTGTATCAACAAAAGCATTTGGGCAATGTCGCAAGACATCAATCGTCTGGTTTAGTGGACGACCATGAGCCAAAATGACCTTGACCTTGGGATGCTTCTTGATAACCGGTTCATACATTCCGGCAAAGCACTCGTCTTTCTCACCTGTATGAAGCATAAGCGCCAGGTTGCGTTCGTTTGCGACATCAAAAACTCGTGCAAGCGATTTACCATCTAGTTTCCACTTTTCAGAAACTCCGTGAACTTTCAACCCCTTGATTTTATCATCAAGATACAGCGACAAGTCGCGCGACTTTCTCAACATGGAATGAGTCACCCACAAGAACGGAACAGCCCTTCCTTCGGACAACTCATGCATGGCATCGCGTTCCTCCCGCATAAAAGCCGGATCATCCGTCACCACGTTCGATGTGCTAGAATACGCAAAATGGGTAATCCCAGCCAACCTCAATGTTCGCAGGATTCGTGGGGGCGTATAGTAGTCGTCGAAATACTGCCCCATGTGCACATGCACATCGAACAGGCCGATGGTGGCGTTTTCGCTAGCAACCTTATTTTGTAAACTAGAATTTACACGGGGGGGGGGGTAACAGGTTTAACGGCTCCCTGAGGTCGGCAGCCGCATTGAATAATGTTTCCATGTTACCAAATACTTTCATGTAAACAAATGTAATTCATTTTCGGAGAAAGTGGAATGAAAAAAAAGAATTTTGCAAAAAATAGTACAGAAGCCCCGATATGTATACTGTTGGTTTTAAAAATTGTGATTCCTTTTGGTTGCGTGTACTCGGTTCGAAAATGAGACAAAAACTGTCGCAACAATGGAAAATTTGTGAAAGTAATTTTACATCTTGTTAAAAACAAGGCGGCCTTTCGACCGCCTGCAGGTTTCTTGAGAAATTTTCCCTTTAAGGTGTGCTATTTCTGTGCTAGGGCTTCTGAGATGATTTCTTCGGAAATTCCCTTTGCACGGAGGAAGTCGGCCATCTGCTGACGACCTTCCACAACGCCTTCCGCATGACCCTCCGCACGACCTTTTGCACGAGCATGTTTTTTTTCTACATAGAGTTCGTATTCACGGTCGCTCATCTTCATAGCCTCACTTACAAGAAAGTCTGCCGTAAATTTACTCAATTTTGCGCGTTCTTGCAACAGGGCGAACTGCGAATCCTGCGGGACCTTTATTCCGACGAAGCCAACGAAATTTCCGAAGCTGTCCTTGGTTTCTAATCCAAACTTTTTATCATTAAATTGTCGCATTGACTGCCAAGGCGAGCGGGCGACCGCGCTTGCGCGGGCATTTGCGAGCCGCAGTAGTCAAGTGATTCTGTTATTTATCATAACAGAATCACAAATTTCTGCGAGCATGCGTTCGTGCGTGCAGACTTCAGGTGATACGCCCTCAATCGTTCCTGTGCTGTAAAAAGAAGTGCAGGCGCATTCGTGTGCGCAACAGCGGTAGCGTATGTCGCAGCCTTCGCATTCTTTTTTGTCGTTGTCCAGGAACTGTCTAATTTGTTTGCAGGCGTCTTCGTTGAATCCGGTAAAGACGTTACCTTGTAAGTAAGGCGGGTTCTCGTTCGAGGTAATGAACCTGGTGCACGGGAACATATTGCCATTGGTAGCGACGCCAATGGCTCCGTTGTATACATGGCAGGAATATTGCCTATACCGTAAATTCGCAAGGTATAACTTTATTTTGTCTTGAATCGTGCCGAGGAACATCTTGTCACCTTTTTCGCGACACTCCTTCCAGTACAAGGCCATCTTCTGGTATTGTAGGGCGAGCCTGTCAAAATCTTCGCCGGTCCACTTGCCGTCAAAGTCGACGCTTGTGGTAAGGCTCCTGAATCCCTGCTCATGCAGCCACTTGACGCTGTCGGCAAGCGTTTCTATGTGGGCTCGCGTCACGGTGCTTAGGGCGACTGCGCCTTGCTTTACGAATCGCGGAATGTTCTTTTCGATTTCCTTGAAACTTCCGCAGCCATTTACGGTACGGCGAGCAATGTCGTGGTGGTACTCCGGGCCATCGAGTGAAAGGTAAATGCGAAAATGCTCGCGTTCGCAAAATTCAAAAAAAGAATCGTCAAAGAGCGTGCCGTTGGTGTTGACGGCAAAGTTGAGCTTGAAGTTGCTTGGCGCTTCGCCCTTGTCTATGGCCTCAGCAACGAAAGCTTTGGCGATGTTTACGCCCTTAAAAATGGAGTCTTTGCGCAGCAAGGGTTCGCCACCGAAAAAGGTAATGTTCAAATAAGTCTGCTTGAAAAACAGGCTGCGCTCTAGCCCCACGCGAATCGCCTGCTCGAGCGTTTTGTCATCCATCACGTTATGGCGTGCGGATTGCGTGTCCTTGTAATAACAATAGGAACAGCGCAAGTTGCACTGTTCCGTAAGGCATAGAACTAAGTTCATCCGGCGATGTCGCTGCGTTCGTAAGTGGAAACCATGCTTGCGGCCATGCAACCGTCTTCGTTGTTACACATGTGAACCTGGATGCACCACGGGTCGTTGTCCGGGCATACTTCATGTATATCGACGGACGAACTGGAGGGCTGTTCTGCTTCGCTTGAAGAGCTTTCTTCTACAATGGGATCGCCTGCGAGCGGTACCGGTTCTTCAGCGGAGCTGCTTTGTGCTTCCGCTTCGGAAGAAGAACTGGAGTTCGGACCGTAAATGTCTTCGTCGGTGGGTGCGGCGATGGTACCCGCTTCAGGGGGTGGATACGGTTCTTCAAACGATGAACTGCTCAAAGGTTCTGCTGCAGACGACAGCGCTTCAACGGCCGAACTGCTAAGAGCCTCGTGGCTCAGGGGAATATCGACAACGCTTGAACTGCTCGGAGTTTCGTTTTCGGGAGCCCCAGTTTCAGGATTCTGAGCGGGGGACGCGGCGGTGGCGCTTTCTTCGCAAGCTGTCAATGCGACTGCAGCAATACCGAACGAGGCTGCAATGGCGCTTTTGGCGGCAATGCTTAGCTTCGCGCTGTTTTTGACGATTTTCTTCTCGATTTTCATGGCAGAACTCCTCCTTTCTGGTTAAAATATATATAAACTGGCTCCCGATTTCTACAAGAAAATCCAATCTGCGAAAACCTGTGACCAGATACAAGAAAATCCGCCCTTTCGGAGCGGATTTCCTGAAATCTTGGCGTGAGAGCCGAACGGTGATAAAATCGAGCGGTCTTTTTTTTCCGCTACGTCTGTTCTTCACCACGCAACATGATAACCTTACCCGTGCGAATATATTCGACGATTTCGAACTTCTGCAACAGGCTCTTGAGCGTGTCAACCTTCTGGCTGTTTCCGGTGATCTGGATAATCATCGAAGTTGCGGTCATGTCCACGGTATTGGCGTGGAAGTGGTCGCAAAGCTGCAGAATTTCGGTACGCTGGTCCGGAGTGCAACGCACCTTGATAAGTGCGAGTTCCTTTTCGACGGCGTCGGTATCGGTATGGTCCTTGGCCTGCACCACGTCCACGAGCTTTTCGAGCTGCTTGATAATCTGCATCAAGATCTCGGGATTGCCGTGAGCGATGATGTTCATGCGGCTAAAGTTCGGGTCGAGCGTGGGGGAGACCACCAGGGAATCGATGTTGTAACCACGGCGGGAGAACACGAGGGCGATGCGCACGAGCACGCCCGGGCGGTTTGCAACCAACAAACTAATAGAATGTGCTTTATCCTTTAACATGGCTTTTCTCCTTAGGTCGATCCCGTGGGCTTTTCAAGTTGAGTCTTCGGCTGTTCGGTAATCATGCTCGTAATCGGAGCACCGGCCGGAATCATCGGGAACACGTTGTCTTCCTTTTCGCATTCGCAGTGGATGAGCACCGGGCCTTCGTTGTATTCAAGAGCCTTCTGAATCACACGTTCGGCGTCGGCGCTGCGCTTGATGCGCAGCCCCAGGATGCCGTAGGCTTCAGCGAGCTTCACGAAGTCGGGGTTGCCCTTCATGTCCACGCAGCTGTAACGCTTGTCGTAGAACATGTCCTGCCACTGGCGCACCATGCCCAGGTACTTGTTGTCCATCACGAAAATCTTGATGGGGAGCTTGTGAATAGCGGCCGTTGCAAGTTCAGCTTCGGTCATCTGGAAACCGCCGTCACCGCAGAAGGTAATCACGGGCCAACCGGTGGTATTGCCGAATGCGGCACCAATGCATGATGGAAGGCCAAAGCCCATGGTTCCTGCACCGCCACTGGAGTGGAGCTGGCGCGGATAGTTGGTGTGGAAGAACTGTGCCACCCACATCTGGTGCTGGCCCACGTCGGTCGTGACAATAGCCTTGCCCTGCGTGAGGTCGCTCACCGTCTGGATCACATGCTGCATACGGAGACCGCCCTGCTTCGGGTAGGTCAGCGGGAAGCGCTTCTTCCAGGAGAGGCAGGTCTTCACCCATTCGGCGGAGTCAAGCTTACCCACGAGCGGAATGAGCTGTTCCAGAACGAGCTTGGCGTCACCGCACATGAACACATCCGGCTGCAACACCTTGCCTTCTTCGGCGGGGTCGATGTCGATGTGCATCTTGATGGCGTCCTTACAGAACACTTCAAGCTTACCGGTAATGCGGTCGTCCCAGCGGCTACCGATAGAAAGGATCAGGTCGCAGTCAAGCACGGCCTTGTTGGCGTACACGGTGCCGTGCATGCCGAGCATGCCGAGTGAAAGTTCATGATCGGTCGGGAAGGTGCCGAGGCCGAGCAGGGTGCATGCCACCGGGGCGTTCAGCTTTTCGGCGAGTTCCTTCACCTGACGGGCTGCACCAGAAATCATGGCGCCGTGGCCCACGAGCAGGAGCGGCTTTTTGGACTTCTTCAGGTATTCAGCGGCTTTCTCCACGCTTTCTGCAGTGGCGTGGGTCGGAATCTTGTAACCCGGAAGGTCCATCTTGTCGGTGAACGGAGCGGTGCAGGGGCCTGCAGTCACATCCTTCGGCAAGTCAATGAGCACGGGGCCCGGACGGCCGCTGCGTGCGATGTGGAAAGCTTCCTTCATGATACGCGGAAGATCGTTGGAATCCTTCACCAAGTAAGAATGCTTCACGGCAGCAAAAGTCATACCGCTGGTGTCGCATTCCTGGAAGGCGTCCTTACCCAAGTTCGGGGTAGTCGTCTGGGCGGCAAGAACCACGATCGGGCTAGAATCCATAAGGGCGGTGTAGATACCGGTAAAGGTGTTGGTTGCGCCCGGACCAGAAGTCACGAGGGCGACGCCGACCTTGCCGGTCTGGCGAGCGTAGCCGTCAGCCATGTGGGTGGCACCCTGTTCGTGGCGGGTCAACACTACTTTAATATTAGAATCCAGAATGGCGTCGAACATCGGGATGGCCGATCCACCGGGATAACCGAAAATGGTATCAATTCCTTCGCGCTTGAGGCATTCGATAATCACCTCTGCGCCACTTAATGGAGAATTTGCCATATATTTTCCTGTTTAATTTTGGTTGATATTTTAAAAATATGCGGGAAATATAGAACGAACACCCCTTAGTGGCAAGAGATTCGAACTTAAAAAATGAAAAATTCTTGAAATTTTGAATAAATAATTGGATTTTATGTTGGCTTTTGCTTAAAAAGACTCTGTTTTTGTTGAAATTTCTTTTTTGAAACTCGTTTCTACATTGAAATCTTGTGCTTTTTTAGAGAAATTGTCTAAAAAATAGATTTTGGACAAACTAAAACTTGCGTTGCGCGATCCATCATAGCTTTTCTACCTGGATCCCGTCGCTGCGCTCCAGGATGACTGCTAATGCCCTGTCCCCTGATACCTGTAACCAGCCCCCTCACCACTAACCATTTCTTAGTGTCTACTACTTACTACCTCGTTTTTCTCATTTTTTTCAAAACTTACGTATATAAAGAATAGACACTTTAAAAAAGGACTCTGTATATATGTATAACCAATTTGTTCCTGTCCTTCAGGCTACCAGTCAAAATGATATCGCCTCTTCTCCTGAAACGAGGGCTTTGCTTCCCCGTGAAAAAATAGAGCGGCTAGGGGCATCTGCCATGACTAACGAAGAACTCTTGGCTCTTATTCTCGGAAGTGGGTGCCAGGACTGCGATGTCTTTGAACTTTCTAGGCATTTGGCAGATTTCTTGTCGAAGGAAACGCAGGTTCCGACTCTCCAGCAGCTTCGCGGTATTCGGGGGCTGGGCCGTGTCAAGGCGACCCAGGTGCTTGCCTGTCTTGAACTTTCGGGGCGTTATATTTTGAGCAATAAGTCCCTGACGGTACTTTCTCCCGAAGAAGTCGTATCCCGGCTTTCGTTTATGAAGTATGCCGAACAGGAGCATTTTGTATTGGTGACGCTCAATGCCGCCAATAACGTTTTGCATGTCCACGAACTGACGAAGGGACTGGTGAACAAGACGCCTATTCATCCGCGCGAGGCTTTTGTAAAGGCAATCGAAGACCGTGCCGTTTCCGTTATTTTCGCGCATAACCATCCGTCAGGCTCGACTACGCCGAGCGACGACGATATTAGTGTGACAAGGGTTCTTTGCGCCTCGGCTCGTATTTTGCAGATTCATGTTCTCGACCATATTATTATAGGTAAATGCGGCCATACGAGTCTTTGTCGCGTGTATCCAGAATATTTTGAAGGGACTTTTTGTACCGCAAATGAGTAAAAAACGGTAAAAAATCGCCATTTTAGGCATTCGTTGTTGATTACTCATTACTTTTTGGACACATTTTAATCTTACAAAAGTTGTTTTTTCTATTAAAAAGTTATATTTAGGGTAGTTGAATCGGGTTGCTTTGTTTGGTAGGCTTCCCAATATAAGGAGATTCTATGAGAAAAGTAGCGATGGGTTTAGCCCTTGCTTTGGCGACATCCGCCTTTGCTGGGCATCCCCAGACTATCAACAAGGAAGGCTTCGTGGGTGTGAACAAGACGCAGTCTGCTCAATCCCTTGGCCACTCCAAGCTAGTGTTTACTCTTTTGGGCGATGGAACCTTCGGTAACGACATGTTCCCGAACAAAGAAGGTGTCGAAGGCGAACCGGGTGGCTACGCCTTGACAGAACTTGATTACCAGAATGAAGGCATCAAGAATGCCAGTGTTGCAGACTTCGTTGCTGGAAGCGCTTATATCGGCTTTGCCATCGGCATTTGGCATTATTTTGACTTGGGCGTTACGTTGCCGGTTTATTATGACCAGCTTAATGCCGACGACCTGAATGGTAGGGGTGAAATTCCCGCCACCAAGATGGGCTATATCGGTAACCTCAAGGCCGACTTGAAGATCCGTTTCCCGCTTCCCGAAGATCAGGTGATGGATGTGGCCGTGTTCGGTGGTGTCGCTGCCGGAACGGCGAATGCGACCAAGCAGGGCCTTTGGATTCGTGAACCGGAATACATCAACAAGAAGACCGGTGCTGCAATGCCTTTCGGTACCAAGAATACGACCCTGAAGGGCGGTCTTGCCTTGACGATGGACCTGAGCAAGATGGATGGCGGTGAAGGTTTCCCGTTCCTTCTGCACTTGAACGGTGGTTACCGCTATACGACTAATTCCGAATACATGTCGCTCCCGTTCATGAGTGCCGCTGCCGAAGTTTACTTCATGGACTTCATGTCGTTGTTCGTTGAATATTACTGGGATATTCAGATGAACGACTTCGAAAAGTGTGGCACGGATGAAAACGGTGCCGAATATTGCTTTGCCAACGGTGATGGCAAGCTCGACATGAAGCAGCTGACCGGCGCTCTCGTCTTCCATCTGCCGGTGGGTGTCGATATCCATTTGGGTGCTTCTTACTACCTGGGTGGAAAGAAGTTCTTGAGCAATGTGCCTGTTCTTCAGAATGCCGACCGTACGAACGACGGTACCGCAAAGCAGGCTGTCTTTGCCGACCGCATCCGCGTGAACCCGCAGTACACGGTTTATGGCGGTCTGACCTGGAGCGGCTTTTTGCTTGCTCAGGACCGTGACGGTGATGGTGTGACCGATGACGAAGATAAATGCCCGGACGATGTCGGACATCGTTTGAACCAGGGATGTCCGCTTGGCAATCCTGATGCCGACGAAGACGGTGTCTGCGATTCCTGGGTTGCTGAAAAGGGTTTCGAATCTGAATTCTCCGAAGTTTGCGAAGGCATCGACCAGTGCCCGAACGAAGCAGGTGAAGGTGATGACGGTTGCCCGCTCGATGACCCCGACCCGGATAAGGACGGCGTCTGCGATCCGTGGGTTTCTCAGAAGAAGATGCTCAAGAAGTTCAAGGATGTTTGCGATGGCATCGATGAATGCCCGTCTCAGGCTGGCTCTCCGAACTTCAATGGTTGCCCGACCAAGCAGCCGGACCCGGATAACGACGGTCTTTGCTCTCCGTGGGTAACTGACGAAGGCGTGATGAATGAATTCGCCGATATCTGTAAGGGTTACGACATGTGTCCGGGTGAAGCCGGTTCTGCAGCCAACAAGGGTTGCGCCTGGGATGATCCGGATGCCGATAATGACGGCCTTTGCGATCCGTGGGTGACCGAAAAGAAGATGGGCTTCTACTTCGAAAAGGCAGCTGAAGACGAAGCGATGGCGAAGGAATGGTTCATCGACAAGTCTTGTAAGGGTATCGACAAGTGCCCGACCGAATTTGGCCCGATGAACAACGAAGGTTGCCCGCTCGGCAATCCGGATACCGACCAGGATGGCTTCTGCGATCCGTGGGTGACCGAGAAGAATATGCTCGAACAGTACGATGGAATCTGCCAGGGCGTTGACAAGTGCCCGACCGAAGCCGGCGAAGCGTTTGCCCAGGGTTGCCCGAAGGAAAGCCCGGACCCGGATGGCGACTCCCTCTGCTCTCCGTGGGTCACGAAGGAAAAGGCCCTTGAACAGTTCAAGGATATGTGCCACGGCTACGACCGTTGCGAACTCGAAGCCGGTCCTGAATGGAACAAGGGCTGCCCGATTGACGATGATCCGGACCCGGATAAGGACGGCGTCTGCTCTGAATGGGTGTCCACGAAGAAGCTCCAGAAGGAATTCGAAAGCGTTTGTACCGGTATCGACCGCTGCCCGGATGAACCGGGTGACGACGGCCATGGCTGCCCGAAGAAGGCTGTCGAAAAGCTCGATGGCGTGACCTTCAAGAGCGGTAAGGCAACGCTTGAATCGAACGCCAAGAAGATCCTCCAGAATGTGGCCAAGAAGCTCGTGAACGACGACAGCTACAAGGATCTGAAGATTGTGATCCAGGGTCACACCGACAACGTGGGTAAGGAAAAGTCCAACCAGAAGCTTTCCGAAAACCGCGCCAAGGAAGTGATGAAGGTGCTCACCAAGGCGGGCGTCAAGAAGGATCGCATCAAGGCTATCGGTATGGGTTCCAGCTGCCCGGTGGATGACAACAGCACCGCCGAAGGCCGCGAAATGAACCGCCGTATCGAAATGCACTTCGTAACGCCGGATAACGACGGTACCCAGTGCGAAAGCAACTTGGTTCAGTAATCTTCGCTAACCTTTGAATAAAGTCCCCGGCGTACTGCTGGGGACTTTTTCTAATTTAAAGACTGACACAGGTGGATGTAACTATGACTAAACTCGACGAAATTCTTCAATCCCTTAATGCATCGAATCACGATCTCGTGGAGATGCTTCCTGTAAACCTGAACCATAAGATGGTGCAGAAGGCTCGCCTCGGCAAGAAGCCTGTCCCGAAACATACGCAGGATCTGATTCTGCAGGCGCTGAACAAGTATCTGGTGCAGAATGCCGTTACCGAAGACAAGAAGGTGAAACAGTACAAGCGCGTGGAGATATTTGAAGAAGTAGACAGTAAACAGTAGGCAGTAGACAGGGATGGTTAGGCGACTTCGCCGCAATTAAGACCCTTCAACGACTAGTCACTGTAAACTTCCTACTTCCAACTTCCTACTTCCTACTTTTTTTATTAAATTAGAAACATGCAACAATACCTAGACCTGCTCAAAGATATTTTGGACAATGGCGTAGACCGCTCCGACCGTACTGGTACGGGAACGCGCTCCGTTTTTGGACGCCAATGTCGCTACGACCTTTCCAAGGGTTTCCCTTGCCTGACGACAAAAAAACTTCACCTTCGCTCGATTATCCATGAACTGCTGTGGTTTTTGAAGGGCGATACGAACATCAAGTATCTTCACGATAACAAGGTGACTATCTGGGATGAATGGGCCGATGAAAATGGCGACCTGGGGCCGGTCTACGGCCATCAGTGGCGTAGCTGGCCGACTCCCGATGGTGGACACATCGATCAGATCAAGAATCTGGTGAACAGTCTCAAGAATAACCCGGATTCGCGCCGTCACCTGGTGTGCGCCTGGAATGTGGCTGAAGTCGACAAGATGGCTTTGCCGCCGTGTCACTGCCTGTTCCAGTTCTACGTGGGTGGTGTAGGGGTTTCGGGTAAGCGTAAGCTCAGCTGCCAACTGTACCAGCGCAGTGCCGATACTTTCCTCGGGGTGCCGTTCAACATAGCCTCTTATGCTCTCTTGACCTTGATGCTTGCTCAAGTTTGTGATTACGAACCGGGTGAATTCATCCATACTCTGGGGGATACGCACCTTTACTCGAACCACTTTGAACAGGCCCGCGAACAATTGACCCGTACGCCTCGTAAGCTCCCGACCATGAAGTTGAATCCGGAAATTAAGGACCTTTTTGAATTCAAGTTCGAGGACTTTGAACTCGTCGATTACGATCCGTGGCCGACCATCAAGGCTCCCATTGCGGTTTAAGTTCGAATTTCGGAATTCAGAATTCGGAGTGTCTTATGTTGATTTCTGCAATAGTCGCAATTTCTCAGAACAACGTCATCGGGCGTGACGGACACTTGCCGTGGCACCTGTCCGCCGATCTCAAGCGATTCAAGGCGATTACGACGGGGCATTCGATTGTGCTTGGCCGTAAGAATTATGACGATATCGGACGGCCACTCCCGAACCGCACCAATTACGTGCTGACGCGCAATGCGGCGTTCGAGGCTCCGGGCTGCATCGTGTGTGGCAATCTTTCGCAGGCGATTGAATCTGCCCGCGCCGCCCACGAGACGGAATGCTTTATCATTGGCGGCGCGGCGGTCTACCGCGAGGCGATGCCTCTGGTGCAGAAACTTTATGTGACGCGAGTCCTCGCCGATGTCGAAGGTGACGTGCTGTTCCCCGAATGGGGCGACGGCTGGCATAAGGTGAGCGAAGAAAAATTTGACGCCGACGAAAAGAACGATTATCCGACGATTTTCGAGGTATGGGAGCGTTAGTTTGGCTGAACAGAGAAATAAACATCGGCAACATGGAGCTGTAACGACCTTACTTGTCGTTGGGCTTTTGTTCCTGTTTGTTGTTTTTCTGCTGCAGCTTCGCTCCAATGGTGTTGCCTCTGATATGGTGCGGCTCGATAAGGGCTGGTCCATTACATACAAAGGTGAAACCTCTTCGGTCGAAAATTTGATCGACTATACGTACCCCAAGAATCTTGCTTCGTTTGATTCGCTTGTATTTGAAGGCGATTTCCTCGGAGAAACTTCAAAGCACACCTTACTTCGTTTCCGAACATATCATTGTCTCGTTTCGGTTTATGAGGATGGTCATAAGATTTACTCTTATGGAGTGGAGCAGACGGGCACCTATTTTGTAGGGAGCGGGTACCATTATGTGTATCTGGAGCCTGGTGCAAATAAGCATCTTAGGATTGTCCTGACGGAGTTGGTTGATGGTCGCAAGTTGACGGTTGCCGGTGTTGAAGTTTTACCGATTGAGTATGCGTTAAGTGACTATTCGGCACGTCACATATTTGCCTTGATGGTGGGAATTTTCTTGGTGCTGTTCGGCGTCCTTGCGATGCTGATTAGCCTTGCGACTCATTTTTTCAGCATCAACAATTTCCGCCTGCTGATGATAGGTCTTCTGTCGTTTTTGCTTGGTACATGGACGTTGTGCTATACGAAACTGATACAGATTGTTTCGTTTAATTTCTTTGTCAATACGACTCTGGAATACTTCTGTCTTTATTTTGCGCCGCTTCCATTTACGCTGATGCTTTGGGATATGCATCGCGGGCAACTTTCCCGCTGGAAAAGGAATTGCTTTATAGGCTTGATTGCCTACGAAATCATTTTCTTGCTTACAACATTGACTCTTCATTTAAAGGGAATTGTTTTTTATCCGAATACGCTTCTGGGTTTCCATGCGAGCGCCCTGCTTTGTTTTGCTTTCTTTATTTTCGGAGGATTCTTCTATAATAGGAAGATGAACCGTTCGGAAAGGATTCTGGCCCGTGGTGTTGTCGTTTTCGTTGTAGCGGTAGTTTTGGATGTGGTTCGTTTCAATTTAGACCGATTTATTTCGGTGGATTCGCCTATTCTTGAAACTACGCTGATTCCTTTTGGTACGCTCATTTTTGTATTGCTTCTAGTTCAGAGCTACTTGGTATATCTGTTCTTTATTTTGGAAGACCGCGCCGAAAAGGGCGCCCTTGCGGTGATGGCCTATAAGGATGCCTTGACTGGGCTTTATAACCGAGCCAAGTGTCAGCAGATATTTGAAGTGCTCGACAAGGGCTATAGCGATTATGCAATCGTCAGTATCGACCTGAATGGACTTAAGCTTGCTAATGATAACCACGGACACAATGCCGGAGATGCGCTTATTAAAACTTTTGCGATTGTGCTCAAGGACGCTTTTGCTGGAATTGGAACCGCGATTCGCGTCGGTGGTGACGAATTTTTGGCGATTGTCCGGAGCGAGCATGTTTCCGAAGTGGATGCTTCGCTTGCCAAGATGGCGGAACTCCAGAAAACACGCAGCTTGGGCTTGCCGGTTCCTCTGGAAGCCGCTTACGGTATTGCTTACAGGCATGAACTGCTTAAAGACGATTTTAACGAATCCGAAGAAAATAGAATCGATGCTGAAAAAGTCTACCATTTGGCGGATGAACGCATGTACGCGATGAAGGCTTCGATGAAGTCGAACCTTGTTCGCAAATAGCGATTCGTTTTGAACTTTAGCTAACTATAGATTAAACCTATCTCATTTCGCATAATTTTTTCTAAATTTATGCGTATGAGTGATTTTTTGCATAAAAATAGCGTTGGTCCCGTTGTTCCCCAGACTTTTACAAAAGATTATGGCGAACAGGGCTTCAAGCTGGAAAGCGGCAAGACCCTTCCGGCTCTTGAAATACGCTATGAGACGTACGGCACCTTGAACGCCGAACGCAACAATGTCATCTGGGTTTGTTCCCCCTTGACGGCCGATGCACATGTGGCCGGCTATTATACCGTTGAAGATCGTAAACCCGGCTGGTGGGATGCCTTGATTGGTCCTGGTAAACCGGTCGATACGGACAAGTTTTTTGTCGTATGCAGCAACATTCTCGGTGGCTGCAAGGGAACGACTGGCCCCGCAAGCATCAATCCGCGGACAGGCAAACCCTACGGTAGTACTTTCCCGACAATCACCATCGGCGATATGGTGAATGCCCAGCGAGAACTCGCCAAGGGGCTCGGCATTGATCAGCTCTGCTGTGTCATCGGTGGTTCGATGGGTGGTTTCCAGGCCATGAAGTGGGCCATTTATTATCCAGACCTTGTTCGTCGCTGTGTCGTGATAGCAAGTTCGCCTCGCTTCAGCAGTCAGGCGCTCGGCTTTGAAATTGTCGCCCGTGACATCATCACGCAAGACCCGAATTATAATGGGGGAGACTACTACGAGTCCGCCCATCCGGATGTCGGTCTTTCGAATGCCCGCAAGTTGGCGCACATTACTTACCTCAGCGCCGTGGGTATGGAACAGAAGTTCAAGCGTGCGCAGGACCAGGAAAGCAGAAGTCATGCGGTGACTTACAGCACTCCGTTTGACTTGGATCTTCCGCTTGAAAGTTACCTGCGTTACCAGGGCGCGAAGTTCGTAGACCGTTTTGATGCGAACAGCTACCTGCATATTGCGCATGCCACCGACAGCTTTGATCTTGAAACGGAATACGGTTCCCTGGAAAATGCATTCAAGGGAGTGAAGGCTGAATTCCTGAATGTGAACCTGAGTACTGACTGGCTTTTCCCGCCGCATGAATCGCGCCGAATTACAAGTGCACTTTTGAATGCGGGTAAAACGGTGACGAGCCTTGAACTCGATACGCAGTTCGGTCACGATGGATTCCTCATCGAAGTCGGCGACCTCGGAAAGGCCGTGGGCCGTTTCCTGGATTCCAAGATTATTCCGACAGCGACTGATACGCAGGTGATGCCGGTGTTCCACGATACCGAAGACTTCGACTACATCGGAAGCCTTGTCAAAGAAAACAGCAAGGTGCTCGACCTCGGCTGCGGTAACGGCGAACTGCTCGATTACCTGAACAAGAAAAAGCATGTCGAAGTGCTCGGAATCGAACGTAACTTCAAGAGCATCATGGACTGCCTTGAAAACGATGTCCCCGTGATTCAGCGTGACCTCGACGAAAGTGGCGTCCGTGACTTTAAGGATGGAAGTTTCGACTATGCCATTATCAACCGCACCATTCAAGAGATTCGTGACCCGGTGGCGTTGTTGAACGAACTCTTGCGTGTGGCCAAGCGAGCCATTGTGACCTTCCCGAATTTCGGTCACTGGACAACCCGTGGAAGCCTGATGCTGCGTGGACGCATGCCGAAGTCCAAGGAACTGCCTTATGAATGGTATGACACGCCGAACATCCGCGTGCTCACGCTCAAAGATTTCTATACTCTTTGTGAAAAGGAAGGCTTGAAAGTCGAAACCATTCATTACCAGAACGAACACAAGTTCAGCAAGATCCTGACGGCCATCGGCCTCACGACCTTTGGTGCTGAACACGTGATAGCTATGGTGAGCAAAAAGTCGCAAGCATGAAGCTGCGACGATTGCGAGAGTGTGCGATGAAAGAGCGAACGGTCATATAGGTGAGCAAAAAGTAGTTGCGACGTCATCGCGAGGAGCGTAGCGACGTGGCGATCTCTAGTAGAATGTAAAGGAATGAATATGGCAATCTTATCGATGACGGGTTTTGGGAAGAGTGAATCAATGTACCAGGGTGCAAGCTGCGTGATTGAAGTCCGCAGCGTGAACAACCGTTTCCTGGATATCTCGTGCAAGTTGCCGAAGAACTTGGCCTACCTCGAAAACAGTTTCAAGAATCAAATCAAGGAAAAGCTGGTTCGCGGTTCGGTGATCTTTAGCATTACGCTTGGTGCAGGCACCGGCGGCAACATCCCCGTTTCTTACAATGAAGCGGCCATCGAAAAGTTTGTCGAAATTACGCATGCCATGCAGCTCAAGTATCATGTCGCAGGAGTGATTTCCTTGGAGCATATTCTTGCTCTTCCTGAAGTCTTGCAATTCACCGATGCCGACGCCGATTCCGAGGCTCTTGAAAAACATCTTGCTGCCGAACTCGACAAGGCGCTTGACCAGGTGAACGAGATGCGAGCCAAGGAAGGAGCGAATCTTGCTGCCGATCTCGAAATTCGCGTCAACCATCTGAATAACGTCCTCGACAAGATCGAAGTTCTTGATCCGCAACGAATCGAGGTCTGGAAAGACAAGTTCAAGGAACGCATCAATGTGCTCTTGAAGGATTCTGAAATCGACGAAGTCCGCCTGTTGCAAGAAGCCTGCATCATGGCCGACAAGCTCGACATCCACGAAGAGATTACGCGTTTCCGCAGCCATAACAAGCTTTTCCTGAACGCCCTCAAAGAAGGCGGTGCGCAGGGTAAGAACCTCGGTTTCATTCTGCAGGAAATGGGCCGCGAGGCGAATACGCTCGGTACCAAGTGCCAAAGCGCAGATATTGCCGCTCTTGCTATCGAACTCAAGAACGAGGTCGAATGCATCCGCGAACAGAGTCTTAACATCGCATAAGTATTCATGTCGATGCGCATCTTTCTGGCATTCTTAATTTCGGCGGTATTCTCGATGACCGCCTATGCCGAAGATGCGCAAAATTCCTTGGTTACCACCGCTGTTGAAACGGGGGCGGCAAACAAGTCCGATGCTACGCAGGATTCTATTGTTCCTGCAGATCCTCTGCAGAAGGGAAAGACGGGCATTGTTGCAATCGATACGCTTACGGTGAACGAATGGGACATTCCTACGGAACGCAATTCTTTACCGCTTACAATGCTGTTTGCCATTTTCCCTGGCGGTGGTCAGATTTACACGGAACACTATGTCCGTGGCGGATTCATTTCGGCGATTGAACTATTGCTGCTTTACGAGGTAACTTCGAACAAGAGCTACCAGAACCGTCGTGTCAAGGAACAGGCGGAACCTTTCCAGGATTCCGTTTCTTACTACACCAAGATGCTGATTGACCATGCCTCTGACCGTGACAGTCTTCAGTTCTATCACGAAAAACGTGCTGAATTTGTGGGCCGCGTTCACGAAAAGAGCGACAAGAAAATGGAACAAGAGGACCTGCGAAAAGCTGAAATTGCCTGGATGTACGGCCTTTACCTATACAGCTTTTTCGATGCGTTTGGAATCTGGTACAACAACAATTATCGAAGCACCGAACTTAGAAGTATGAAAACGGCCCTGCTGTGGTCCATTATCCCCGGATTTGGGCAGATGTACAACCGTGAATTCGGAAAGATGGGCCTTTTGTACATGGCCATCATCGGTGCGTCGACCAGTATCTGGACTTCGCAGAATATGGTGGAATACTATTTGGACCGTAAGCACTTTGTGGAAAAGGAAAGTGAAACTTCCGAAGAATACGAACGTGTTGTAGAACGTGTGACGTATTACCGCAAGAACCGTAACCAATATATATGGGCGCTTGCCCTGATATATCTTTATTCCATTGGCGATGCCGCTGTCGATGCGTTATTGAGCGATTTTGATAGCCCGATGCATTTGGCTGTACTTCCGCGGCTTGAAGGTGGCGTACAGGCTTTAATGTCATTTGATTTTTAATAAGGTTTGATTTTATCCAATCTTTAAGGGCGGCATCGGAATTCCATCGTGGATTTTTTTGAACGTCCCATGGAAGTGTCCGTCGGCATCCCTAGAAAATTCAAAGCGCGTCACCATGGCATAGCTGAACGCCCCTTCCACGAACTGGTTGTCGGGGAGTCCACAGGCAAAGTGCTGGAGGGCTGCAATCACGCCGGCATGCGTAATCCATAAAAATTCGCCATTGTCATCGAGCGTGTCCAGCAGGGACTGAACACGTCGGTCAATATCGTGGAAACTTTCTCCATCTTTGAATCGGTAGCCGCGCAGGTCTCGCATCCAGGCTTGCATTTCCTCTCGTGGGACGACCGTAAGCTTTTGACCTTCCCAGGAACCAAAGTTCATCTCGATAATCTCGTCGCGCTTTTCCATAGAAAGCCCGGTCACTTTTTCGGCTTTTTCTGCTAGTCTTAGGCAACGGAGGAGTGGACTTGTAAACATCCGCGTCGGTTTTGCTCCTGCATTGACCAATGCTTCAAGAGCGCCGTCACTTTCACCTTCAAATGTGGGGGATACATCAAAATCAAGCCTGCCGTAGCAGACATCGTTTGGATTGTAGGGCTTTGTGTGGCGGATTGTCCAAAGTATCATCTTGTTGTGTCATCCTGAGCTTGCGAAGGATCCAAATTAAAAAAGCAACCTTGGGGGTTGCAAAAAAATCCTAGGCGACCTGAGCACATAAAAATTCACAAGTCCGTTGCTGCTTTCGCCCTGGCGAGTTGCCCGCAAATAGTCATTGCGCAGGGCCTAGGACTTCTAAATATAGAAAAAATTCGTGATATTTGTCAAATAAAAAAACATTATTGACTTTTTATCAATAAAAAAGCCTTTAAATGTGAAAAAAAAGTAACCTTTGTAAAGAATATTATTTATTTTTTATGGTGGAGTGCAAGAACCTGTTTCTGCAGGGGGATATTATGAAAAAAGGATTTCTTTTGTTTAGAATCATGTTGAGTTCGCTGGCGGTTGCGCTTGGTGTGCTGCCTGCTGCTGCTCAAGAAGATGAACCGGCGGTCGAACGCGACACAGTCTTGATGAGTCCGCTTTATTTCGTAGTGGACGATGCAGTCGTCACTGATGAAAATGAAAACCAGCGCCTCTGGAACGAACTGATGAAGTATAAGCTCTGGGGAACCGATTCTGTAATCTTTAATAAAGGGGATTTTAGAATCGCAGAAACGAGCGGCTATACTGGAACAGCTTTAGAAAAAGTGTATTTCCGTAATGGAAAACATACGCTTGGAGGTCCGATTGTTTCGGGTGGCGATATCGAAATCAGCTATCCGGGAATGGGCGCTGAAAACGACACTTTGTTAAAGGGACCTGTCCGTGCGGGTTGGCTTGTTCTTCCCAATTGGTATAGCTATACCAATGTAAAATACGAAGGCACCTATTGTTTTGAACATCAAATCTATTTTGAAACGCCAAGTCGATCCGACGATCTTTTAAATTCTGCTAAAATAGCAAATACCTTTATTGAAAATGTTCATAAATCAGGTGGTAAAGTCTATGCTGACTGGGATAAGGATACCGATGGCTTTCCTGGTCTGTCTGGGCTGAACCTTGATGGTTCTTTTGCGGATTGTCCCAGTGATGTTCCTACGCCAGAAAAGGGTCTTTCTGTCCCAAAACTCGATTTAACCGGAATTACATGGGAACCCGCCGTTGATATGACGATTCCTTACGAAGAAACGCAATTTATTCAAGTCCCGCCGATTACCGCAGCGGATTTAAGTCAGTCGCCTAAGCATGTGTGGTTTGACAAGTATGTGGAAGATATTAAGGTTTCTAGTCATACGGGTAAGGAACTCTATGTTTTGATGCCCTCGAAAACGCAAAACGCAAATGGCAAAACAGGTCGTTTGACTCGCGTATTCTCTAGAGATGGTTTCCATTTTGATAATTCTGCGAACGATATGAAAATCAAGGTGGCGTATGTTAATGACGAGGCTACATGGAATGATGAAACTAATTCCTGGGACAATGTTGATGTGTCTAAAATAACAGTAGTTGCAGATACTGATTATGCTGGTAATCTTTTGTTCTACACAACGGCTGATGTGGAATGGAAGCCTTTTAAAGCTTCTGGTGGCGATGCCGGTGTTGGTGCGGACTTCCAGGGAACGTTCATGACATCGGGTTCCTTTAAGATTTATGATCACCTTAGCATTGCGGGTCAGCTGATTGCAGGTGAATGGCTGTGGTTCGAATCAGAATTTAAGGGAGAATTCCACTATGTTCCGTTCAATTCTCCTGAAATCAAACCCGATATTTTCTTGAATAAGGAATTTATAGAAAATAATGAGAAGTGGTATGATATGGACTTCTACCTGACGGATACCGCTCGTGTTGAAGTTTCGTTCGATTATTGTTTCGCATTCTTTGGAATCGACGTGGATACGACTGATGGCGCTTATTCCGAATACAAGAGCGAAAAAGGAAATTTTGCAGAACCTGCTGATTTGGGTCTTGATGATGATTCTTATAAAATGCCGCTCTGCAAGGACGGTGAGACTGGTCATGTTATCATCAAGAAGGGTTCTCGTAAACCTTCGTCTCAATCGACTGCTCATTTAAAGGTTCTTGAAGACGGGCTTGTCGAAAGTGATGAGTATATGTTGTTTAGAATTACGAATTTGAGTGGTGCCGTGATTACGGGTAACCAATTTGATGGGGATTTCTTAATTAGGCTTATTGATTATGATAATAACGCCCCTTACTTCGTAAATCCGTCGCAGAAACTCTCTGTTCCTGAAAATGAGACAAAGGCTGTAGTGGGAACAATTAAAGCCAAGGACAACGAAGGGGATACCTTCAAGTACGCCATTACGGGGGGGACGGGTAAATCTCTATTTAATATCAATGCGACTTCGGGCGTTGTTTCAATGAAGAAGACTGTGGACGCGTTTGACTATGAAGCCTGGATGGATGCTGGTGGCAAGGTTTACACAATCACGGTTGAAGTTTGCGATATCAAGGCAACTTCATTTGACGAAAAGCTGTGTTCCAAAAATACATTCAAAATCAATGTGACCGATGTCAATGAAAAACCGTACTTCACCTATACGGATTCCGACAAAAAAGAATTGCGAATTGCCGAGAACAAAACAGTTGCCATGGATACGGCTAAGTTTACCGATACGGATAGGTTCAATACGAACACTCTGTTTACCAATAATGAAGTTATCGCCATTGGTGGAGATACGGCGGTCTTTGACGTAACCAAGGATGGCGTCGTCTTTACAAAGAATGGCGTTGTGCTTGACTACGAAACCAAGAATACTTACGAAATTACGTTGAAGGTTCGTGACGCAACAACGGATTCTAAGGGCAATTTGGTTTATCCGGATCTTTATGACGAAATGGCGTTTACCATTGTTGTTGTTGATGTAGATGACGGTCCCAAGTTCACTTATGATGTTTACAATGGATCGATTGACGAACTTATCGTAGGGGAGAAACCTGTCGATATGGATTATCCTATTCTTGCGACAACAACGCAGGCTGGAGCGGAAATTACTTATAGCTTGGAAGATCCTGCAGAAATGTTCACGATTGACCCGGTTACGGGCGTGATTTCTTTGGCGAAGGATTCTGTCTTAGACTATGAAGTGAAGAACACTTATACAGTGAAGGTGATTGCCTCTGATGCCACTGGCGATCCTGCACAAAAGGTTCAGTCCGATACTGCCGATGTGATCATTCGGGTCAATGACATAAATGAATTGCCCATTATTATTCATACGTATCCGGATCCAGTCGTCCTTGAAAATATGGAGGTTGGAACTGTAGTCGATACGGTTAAGTGGAATGATTTGGATACGGCAATCAAGTTCCGTAACGATATTTTTGCCGCTGTTGGAGGTGATGTCACTTATTTCGAAATTACTCCTGATGGTATTATTCTGACAAGACAAATGTTCGATTATGAAATGAAGGAATTTCTGAATAAGGATACTACTTATAAGTTGATAATCTCTTTGTCGGACAAGGATGATCCTACTTTAGTTGCCTTTGACACTGTGACAATTCACATCAAGAATGTGAATGAAAATCCTGTTATTACGACGACAACAGTGGAGGTTAAGGAAAATTCGAAAGAAGGTACCGAAGTTGATAAAATTAAGGCAAGTGATGTCGATTTCGACGATCCGGATTCCGTGCTGATCTTTACGTTGATTGAAGATCGGAGCGGCTGTTTTGATGTTGCTGCAAATGGCGTGATTACGGTCAAGAGCTGCAAAGAACTCGATTACGAAAAGAATAAGCTATTGAACATTACCGTTAAGGTGGAAGATTCAAATGGCGGAAGTTCTACCAAGACGATTCAAGTGAACATTATTGACATTCCGTCTCCGTCCATCGAAATCACGAAGGCTGTAAATACGGATACCACCTGGGTTAAGCCGGACACCGTTTATACAAATATCCGTGACCTAGACATCTATTGTTCGCTCAACAATGCTTCCGAAGAACACTGCCTTGATACAATTCTGAAACCGGGCAAAAATATCATCGTAAAGCGCATTTGCGATATCGCCGGCTTTGAAGGATGTGCAGCCGATTCGGTCACTGTGTTCTTTAGCGATGCCGCGCCGATTGTGAAGGTGTCTGCAAATCCCGATGAAAACAAGGCTACGAACATTTACACGATTGTCGAAAAGACCGATCCGGATGACGAAAATATCTATGTGAATCGTACCAAAAACGAAGTGTACGTGAAGGTGAAAGACCCTGCAAGCGGAAGAGATTCCTCGTTCAAGGTGACTCTTAACCTCGATACGCTTTCGATTCCGAAATCAACCTACGATAATATGGCATCGGTGGTGAAGTCTAGCATCGCCTTGGATATTAATCCTTCTGAGGGCGTGACGCGTACGCCTGTTAATGGAACCGAAGTTAAGGTGTCCTACACAAAGAAGGTGTACGGTGTGCCGGTGGAAGTAAGCTATATGACCGACAATGACGGTGAAATCATTAAGCGAGCCGTAGTCAACGACAAGGGAAAAGTGGATTCCATTGAAGTGATAACGGTTTCTTATGAAACGGTCATCAACGGTAAGGTGGTAACTATTTCCTACGAAGCTGATGCTGTAACGGGTGCTAAGCTTGTGAAGGATCCTTCGGGCAAGTTGATGACGGAAACGGCAGCAAGCAAGTTGAAGACCACTCCGGCGTCTTACTCTGTAACCTACGATTATAAGGATGCAACGGGCAACTATGTGGTTGTTACGTATTCAGTCGATGAGAACGGCACTTTGGTCAAGAATGCCGAAGGGGATATTGCCTACAAGGTGTCCTATACTTATGTCAACAAGTATGGCAACTCCGCAACGCAGTCGGTGTCTATTGTGCTAGACCGTACCCTTCCGAAGGTGCAAATCCTTTCTCCGGAAAAGGGTGAGGTTATCAGGTCGAACTTTGTTGAAGTGAAGTGGACTGTCAATGGAGTTGAACAGGATTCCTTGACGCTCCAGGGACTTGAAAAGGGACAGAATACGATTGTACGCTTCTATCGCGATAAGGCGGGTAACGAAGCCTATGATTCTGTAACGGTGTTTATGAAGGACGGCAAGGATGTCGACATCTCTGTGGAGCAGCCGGTGACGGTTGTTACAAGGGATATGGTCGAAGAATACTATGCCGAAAACAAGCCTAAGGATGGCCAGACCTTTGCCGTAAGCATCTTGAACCCTGAAACGGGCAAGGAAGTGGAAACCTTGATTGGCGGTACATTTGAAACGACTTCCGGCTCGGGCGAAGAACCTTACCCCAATGTCGAGGGGCCGAGTCACTTGGGACCGACTCTTGTTATGGATGTAAAGGTTCCTGTGGTGAGTGGTGTCAGCGGCCTTGCAACTTTGGATGACTTGATTTCGTCGGATGGCAGAATTTCGTCGGCAGGCGTCGATGTCGATGAAGAAGCTGCAAAGGAAGCCGGACTTGAGTACCAGAAGTACACCGTCGAGGAATATGTCGCGAACTTCTGCGAAGAAGACGTCGTCGTTGGTAGTGACTATAGCCGGGTAAACCTGTACGATTCTGAACTGAAGGTTCAAATCTGGGTCTATACGACATTGGGTAATTTTGTGGGCTATCAGAGCTTTACCCAGGAACTGAACAATCCTGATTATGCCAACAAGGTGGGCATGCTCCAGCTGTTCTATGAAATGAAACCGGATAAGGATGGTTATGTCCGCGCCGAAAACGAGAAGATGCTTGCAACGGGTGCATACCTTTACAAGGTGGATGCCACCATCAAGAATCATCTGCGCTGCTCGATTCCTCCGTTTGATGGTGCGTCACCCAAGAAGAAGGGTGACATGACGAAGTCGAACGATAACCTCCTTAAGGGCTTCGGTTACAAGCGTCCGGAAAAATAAAGCCAATGGCGTAATACATTTAAAGAAAGGAATGCCGCGAGGTATTCCTTTTTTAAATTTGTAACCCCGTATAAACCTTCCCCTGCATCAGGGTGAATGCCTCGAGACCGTCATCCTGCATGACCGAAGGGAATGCGGGATCCAGGGAATTTCAATAAGACCGTCCGCTTAGTTATTACAATTTGTGTAAAAGAAACATGCTGTGTTTACACATTATGTAATGTATTTCATTTTTCGAAATCTTTAATTTTTTGTAAAATCGCCGTTTTTCGCTAATTTTAACAAATTCTGTAAAATTGGCACGTTCTTTGCAAATAGAGGGCAGTAAAATAAAACTGTATCTATGGAACGTGCATATGAACTTTTCAAAATGGACCGGGTTGGGTAACGATTTCGTTCTCCTGGAACCGGGTGAGTCATTAGATTTCAGCAACGGATTTGAACAGCGTGTCATTCAGCTTTGCGACCGTCGCTTTGGCATTGGTGCCGATGGCGTGGTGATTGTAACGCCGATGGATGGCGACGGCTGTTTGGTTTTGCCTCAACTTCAGGGGAATGCTTCTCCCTCGAAGGCGGTGGCGAATGGAATTGATTTTGAAATGCGCATCTTTAATGCCGATGGTTCCGAGGCGGCTATGTGCGGAAACGCTACACGCTGTGTGGCGAAATACATCCGCAGTCGCGGACTTGCTAAAGATGGCAATACTAAAGTGTTTAATCTGCATACCAAGAGTGGCTTGGTGAAGCCCGCCCTTTTGGATGATGGTCGCGTGTGCGTGGATATGGGACTTCCGAGGAATTTCCTGGGTTCGATCAAGCTCACGGCAGACAGTTTTGACTTTACCGCTGAGACCGTTTCGATGGGAAATCCGCATGCGGTGATTTTTGTGGATGATATCGAAAAGATTCAGCTGGAAAAGTGGGGAAGCATCCTCGAAGTAGATAAGCAGTTCCCCGATCGCTGTAACATTGAATTTGCGCAGGTGGTGACGCCCACCCAAATCCGCATGCGGGTTTGGGAACGAGGCTGTGGCATTACGATGGCTTGTGGTACCGGCAGTTGCGCCACGCTCGTTGCGGCCCAGCGCACGGGCCGCGTGGGCGTCGAAGCAGATGTTGTTCTCGATGGCGGCGTCCTCCACATCAAGCACGAAGAAGGTGGCCCCGTCCTCATGACCGGCCCTGCACAGGAAGTATTTATGGGAAAAATTGAGGTATGAGGACGCTCGTAAACTCGCTCTGAGGACGGGCTTCGCCCTCTGAGCATCGAGAAAGACTATTCAAAACTTCACATTCCACACTGTTAATCACTGTCTACTTCCAACTTCCAACTTCCTACTAACACTATGAATTCATCTATCATCAACACCAATTACGATTTGCTGCCTGGCAGCTACCTTTTCTCTACTATTGCCCAGAAAATCAAGGAATATCAGGCGAAGAAACCCGATGCCGACATTATCCGTCTGGGTATTGGCGACGTGACCACGCCCTTGATTCCGGAAGTCATCAAGGCCATGCACAAGGCCGTGGATGAAATGGCAGAAAAGGGGACCTTCCGCGGTTACGGCCCCGAACAGGGCTACGATTTCGTGCGCGAGTCGATTGTCCGTGGCGAATACACCGCCCGTGGCATCGAAATGGACCCGGACGATATCTTCGTTAGTGACGGCTCCAAGTGCGATGTGGCGAACATTCAAGAGCTTTTTACAGAAAATGTAAAGATTGCGATTCCGGACCCGGTTTATCCGGTCTATTTGGACTCCAATGTGATGGCAGGCCGTGCTGGCGTGTTGCAGAGTGACGGACATTTTTCTAAGGTGACATACCTTGCTTCGACCGCCGAGAATAATTTCCAGCCGGATTTGCCTAAGGAACCGGTGCAGCTGATTTACCTTTGCAGCCCGAATAACCCGACCGGTACGGTGCTCAGCCGCGAAACCTTGCAGAAGTTCGTGAACTACGCCAACGAAAACGGAGCCTTGATCCTGTTCGACGGAGCCTACAACTGCTACATCCAGGACGAAACGCTGCCGCATTCCATTTTCGAAATTCCGGGTGCACGCACTTGCGCCATTGAATTCCGCAGCTTTAGTAAGACCGCCGGCTTTACGGGCGTGCGTTGCGCCTACACGGTGATCCCGCACGAACTTTCGAAACTCCGTGCCATGTGGAACCGTCGCCAGTGCACCAAGTTTAACGGCGTGAGCTACGTGACGCAACGTGCCGCCGAGGCCATTTACAGTCCGATTGGCTGGCAACAGACCAAGGATGTGATTGCCGGTTACATGAAGACGGCGAAGGTCATTCGTCAGGAACTTTCTGCCGCCGGTTACACGGTGTTCGGTGGTGAACATGCCCCGTACATCTGGTGGAAAATCGCAGATGGCGAAAAATCCTTCGATTTCTTTGACCGCCTGCTTGCTACCTGCGAAGTCGTGGGTACACCGGGCAGTGGCTTTGGCCCCTGCGGCGAAGGATACTTCCGCCTGACCGCCTTTGGTGACTATGAACGCACCTGCGAAGCCCTCAAGAGAATCAGGGAAAGACTCTAACCCTCCAATCAATTACTATCTTATGTCCATGCCTTCTTCTATCGGTCCAGAGATTTCGGTCATTCAAAAGATCAGCGTTGCGATTATCCACGAACGCAATGTTGAAAAATTGCTCGAAAATGTTCTGGGCATCTTGGAGTCCGAACTTGGTATGCTGCGCGGAACTTTCGCGTTGCTCTTTGGCGACACCCTGAAAATCGAGGCGTCACGTGGGCTTGACGAATCAGAAAAACAGCGCGGCTCTTACCGAATGGGTGAGGGCATTACGGGACATGTGGCTGAACGTGGTATCAGTCACGTTATTCCTGATTTGCGCAAGGATTCTCGCTTCTTGAACCGCACCGGGAGCCGCCATTATGAAAATCAGGTGGCATTCATTTGCGTGCCGCTGATTCATGACGGTCAAGTCATCGGAACCCTTTCGATTGACCGCCCCGTAGACGGTTCTACTGATTTGGACCGCGACGTGGCCTTGCTCGAAATTATCGCGAACATCACGGGTGATGCCGCAAACGAATGCATTGAACTTCACGGTGAACGCGAGGCGATGCTCGAAGAAAACCGCAAGCTCCGCGACATGCTTTCGAATAACCCCGGCGAACTGGTGGGTAACTGCCGCGAAATGCGTCAGGTGTACGAACAGGTGCGTCAGGTTGCCCCGAGCGATGCGACGGTCCTTATCCGCGGCGGTAGCGGTACGGGTAAGGAAATGATTGCCCGTGCGATTGTGAATCTGTCCGAAAGAAAGGATAAGCCGTTCATTATCCTCAACTGTGCGGCTCTTCCTGAAAACTTGGTCGAAAGTGAACTCTTCGGTCATGAAAAGGGAGCCTTTACGGGAGCCTTGAACCGCCGTATCGGGCGTGCTGAGGCTGCTAATGGGGGAACGCTTTTCCTCGACGAAATCGGTGACCTCACCATGCAGACGCAGGTCAAGCTCTTGCGTTTCTTGCAGGAACGTACCTTTAGCCGCGTGGGTAGCAACGAAGAATTGCATTCCGACGTACGATTCCTAGCGGCCACTAGCCGAAACCTGGAAGAACTCATTGCGCAGGGCAAGTTCCGCGAAGACTTGTTCTACCGTTTGAATATTTTCCCGATAACGATGCCTGACCTTGCAAAACGTAAGTCCGACATCATCCTGCTTGCAGAACACTTTATCGAGAAGATGAACCTGCGCTACGGCAAGAAAGTCGCACGCCTTTCAACAACGGCGATCAACCTGCTCATGAGCTACCATTGGCCGGGTAACGTGCGTGAACTTGAAAACTGTATGGAACGCGGTGTTCTGACGGCAAGCGATGACTGTATCCACAGCTATAATTTGCCGCCTTCGCTGCAGACGAGCTTGAGTGTCGGAACCACGGGTACTCCCAGCGATAAGATTGCGCCTCTCGAAGTGATGATGGACAACTACGAACGTGAAATCATTACTGAGGCTATCAAGCGAAATGACGGGAATATCTCGGCGGCCGGTCGCGACCTGGGCGTGTCTCCGCGCATGATGAATTACCGCATGAACAAGCTCGGAATCAAGTCCGGACACTAGAGAATTTTTTGAGTTTTTTTGTTCGTTTTCGATGAAGAAAACCGCATGCGGTCTTCGGGTTAATCGAAATTTACAAAAAACTTGCAAGTTCATCGGCAAAAAATCAAAATTCGTCGATTTTTTTGAAAATTTTGCGTTTTTTTTTAACTTTTTGCCAAAATTACTTGTATATTAGTATCGAAATTTTTCCGAAAGGACCTTTCGGGCGGTTTTTGTCCGTGAAGCCCTTCCAACTGTTATTGGAGAATAAATATGGCAGAAGACTTGCAATACCTTATGGAACGCATCCAGAAAGATGCTGTCGATAAAGCAGAAAACGAGGCGGCGGCGATCATTGCCAAGGCCAAGGAAAAGGCGGCCGATATCGTGAAGGCGGCTGAAGCCGAAGCGAGCGCAAAGCTCGAAAAGGCCGACAAGGATGCCGAAGCGTTTACGGAACGCAGCGAACGCACTCTGGAACAGTCTGCCCGCGACCTCCTGCTTTCGGTAGGCAAGAACCTCGAAAAGATGATTATGGATTTGCTGAACCTCCAGGTGGAAAAGTCCCTGGACGAATCCACCGTGAAGTCCATGCTTTTGACCCTTGCTAAGAACTATTCTTCTGACATTGAAGTGGATTTCTCCGAAGCCGATGCTAAGAAGCTTACTTCCTTTGTGATGGGCGAATTTGCCAAGCAGCTTTCCGCCGGTGTCAAGGTCGAAAGCGACAAGGGTGTCAAGTTCGGCTTCCGCGTCAAGCTCGACGGTGGCAAGGTCACTCACGAATTTACCGAAGCTGCCATGGCCGATGCTCTCTCGGCCCTGCTCCGTCCGCAACTTTCCCGCGTTGTAAACGCCGCTGCCCAGGCCAAGTAGGTTAGCGATGAGCTCTCCTTCTTACCTGATGGCCTCTCTTCCGATGATTGAGATGGGCGACGTTCCGCCTCTCTCCATGGAAGAGTTCCGTCACCGCTGCATCGGTGTGCTGTCCGATTCGGAAATCTCCGCCTTGGACGCCCTTCTCGATGACGGTGAATGCGAAGAATGTGACGACGAGTTCGTTCGTGCCTACAAGGCCCACGAAATCCAGATGAAGAACGTTTCAGGTAGGCTCCGCGCTGCTGCGTGGGGTCCCGATGTCCGTTTTACGGACAAGTCCTTCCCGGGCTACGATGTCACTTTCGCAAAGATGATTCAGGACGCGTTTGCCAAGTCGAATCCTATGGAAAAAGAGCAGGATATCGACAAGGCCCGTTTCTGGCTTGTGGACTCGCTTGCAGGTGTGGGCGAGGGTACCGTCAAGCATGTTTATGCTTATGCAATTAAGCTGAAGATTTGTGAACGCTGGGCTCGCCTGACCGAAGCTGCAGGTGACAGCGCCGTATTGAATGTTATTAATGCAAACGATCCTGCATACGCCTCTACGGCGGAGCAGGAATGACCGGAGGTCCATTTTCAATGGCTAGTATCGGAAAAATCATCGGCGTGAACGGAAACTTGATCCGCGTCAAGTTTGAAACCGCCGTGTCCCAGAACGAAGTGGCGTATGCCAAGCTTACCCAGAAAAACAAGGACGGCAAGTCCGAAGTTATCCCCCTTAAGAGCGAAGTCATCCGTATCCGCGGTGACTACGCCGAACTCCAGGTGTTCGAAGACACCACGGGGCTCAAGACGGGTGACGAGGTGGAATTCACCGGCGAACTTTTGTCCGTAGAACTTGGCCCCGGCCTTTTGACCCAGGTCTTTGACGGTCTGCAGAACCCGCTCCCGAAGCTTGCCGAAGAATGCGGCTTCTTCCTGCAGCGCGGTAAGTATTTGAAGGCCTTCCCCCGCGACAAGAAGTGGGCGTTTACCCCGGTCGCGAAGGTGGGCGATGTGGTGGTTGCTGGCGATACGCTCGGCACCGTTCCCGAAGGCGTGTTCACGCACCGCATCATGGTGCCGTTCCGCCTGCTGGGCAAGTGGACTGTGGAATCGGTCTCTGCCGCTGGCGAACATGTGGTTGAAGATGTGGTAGCCAAGCTCAAGAACGACAAGGGCGAAACCCAGGACGTGACCATGGTGCAGACCTGGCCGGTGAAGATGCCTATCAAGGCCTATGAAGAACGCCTGCGCCCGAGCAAGCCTTTGACCATGCAGCAGCGCATTATCGATACGTTCTTCCCCGTGATGCAGGGCGGTACGTTCTGTACGCCGGGCCCGTTCGGTGCCGGCAAGACCGTGCTCCAGCAGCTCATGAGCCGCTATGCCGACGTGGACATCGTGATTTTGGCCGCTTGCGGTGAACGTGCTGGTGAAGTGGTGGAAACCCTTCGCGAATTCCCGGAATTGATTGACCCGCGTACGGGTAAGTCCCTCATGGAACGTACGCTGATTATTTGTAACACGTCTTCGATGCCGGTGGCTGCTCGTGAAGCTTCCGTGTACACGGGCGTGACTCTCGCCGAATACTACCGCCAGATGGGCCTGAACGTGCTCTTGCTCGCTGACTCGACTTCCCGTTGGGCTCAGGCTCTGCGTGAAATGAGCGGCCGCTTGGAAGAAATTCCGGGCGAAGAAGCCTTCCCGGCTTACCTCGAATCCGTGATTGCCGCCTTCTATGAACGCGGTGGCGTGGTTCGCCTGAAGGACGGCTCTACCGGTTCCGTGACGATTTGCGGTTCCGTGTCGCCTGCAGGTGGTAACTTCGAAGAACCGGTGACCCAGGCTACCTTGAAGGTGGTGGGCGCATTCCTCGGCCTTACCCGTGAACGTTCCGACCAGCGCCGCTTCCCGGCAATCCACCCGCTGGATTCCTGGTCCAAGTACGAAGGCATCATCGATTCCAAGAAGGTTGCCGAAGCCCGTCACATCCTCGCGAACGGCGTGGACGTGAACAACATGATGAAGGTGGTGGGCGAAGAAGGTACCTCGATTGACGACTTCGTGATTTACCTGAAGTCCGAATACCTCGATGCCGTTTACCTGCAGCAGGACGCCTATAACGAAATCGACGCCGCCTGCTCCGCCGAACGCCAGAAGTACGTGTTCGACAAGGTTTACACCATCCTCAAGACCCCGATGAAGTTCAGCGAAAAGGACGTCGCCCGTACGTTCTTCCTTAAGCTCACTCAATCGACGAAGGACTGGAACCGCGTCAAGTTCGATTCCCAGGAATTCAAGGACCTTGAACAAAGTATTTTTGCTTCCGTGAAGGAGGTTTCCGCTAATGCATAATGTGGCATACCATCGTATTGAACGCATCGCCGGTTCTGTGATTACGCTCCGCGCCGAAGGTGTAGCAAACCAGGAACTTGCCCAGGTGACAAGCTCGTTCGGAACATCCCTTGCCCGCGTGATCCGTATTGACGGCGACATGGTGGACTTGCAGGTGTTCGCAGGTGCCCGCGGTATTTCCACCGACTCCGAAGTGCGCTTCCTTGGTGAACCGATGAAGGTCCCGTACAGTGAAGCCTTGCTTGGCCGCGTGTTTAACGGTGCCGGCAAGCCCCGCGACAACGGCCCCGAAGTGGACGGCGAACGCATTACTATCGGCGGCCCTTCCGTGAACCCCGCCAAGCGTATCATCCCGAAGACGATGGTGCGTACGGGTATCCCGATGATCGACGTGTTCAACACGCTCGTGGTTTCGCAGAAGCTCCCGATTTTCTCTATCGCCGGTGAACCGTATAACGAACTCTTGGCCCGCATTGCCTTGCAGGCCGAAGTGGACGTGATTATCCTCGGCGGTATGGGCCTGAAGCACGATGACTACCTGTACCTGAAGGACTTCCTCGAAAAGAACGGTGCCCTTAGCCGTACGGTGATGTTCATGCACACCGCCTCTGACCCGATCGTGGAATGCTTGCTCGTGCCGGATGCTTCCCTCGCTGTGGCTGAAAAGTTCGCTACCGAAGGCAAGAACGTGCTCGTGCTCCTCACCGACATGACGAACTTTGCAGACGCCATGAAGGAAATCGCCATTACGATGGAACAGATTCCGTCGAACCGTGGTTATCCTGGCGACCTTTACTCCCAGCTTGCCAGCCGTTACGAAAAGGCTGTGGACTTCGAAGGTTCGGGCTCCATCACTATTCTTGCCGTTACGACCATGCCTGGCGACGACGTGACCCACCCGGTTCCGGACAACACCGGTTACATTACCGAAGGTCAGTTCTACCTGCGCAAGGGCCGTATCGAACCGTTCGGTTCTCTGACTCGTTTGAAACAGCAGGTGAACGGCAAGACCCGTAGCGACCACCGTACCATCATGAATACCATGATCCAGCTGTACGCAAGCTACAAGGAAACTTTGGAAAAGCAGTCCATGGGCTTCAACATGAGTAACTGGGACCAGAAGCTGTTGAAGTATGGCCAGCGTTTCGAAAAGGAAATGATGGACCTCTCCGTGAACATTCCGCTGGAACGTGCCTTGGACCTTGGCTGGGAAATCCTTGCCGACTGCTTCGCTCCTGAAGAAACCGGTATTCCGACCAAGATGATCAACGAATATTGGCCCAAGAAGGGGTAATATGGCGAAGGTCAAGTTAACAAAGAACGCCCTCAAGGCGGAACGTGACGCGTTGAAGCGCTTCCAGCGCTATCTGCCGACGTTGCTGTTGAAAAAGCAGCAGCTGCAGATGGAAATGCGCACGCTCCAGGAGAGGGTGATGGCCAAGCGAGAAGAGGAGGACAAGCTCCGCAAGAGCATGGCTTCCTGGATTTCGCTGTTTGCCGAACCCATCGAATGGTCAAAGTACCTGTCGGTGAAGGAAGTGCGCCAGGGCGAAGGCAACATCGCCGGCGTGAAGATTCCGACATATGACGGGGTAGATTTTAACATCTCGATTCCGGATTTCTTTACCACGCCCGTGTGGCTGGACGACGGTATCAGAAGCCTGCAGGGCCTGATTTCGCTGCGTCTCGAACGCCGCGTGCTCGAGCGTCAATACGAGCTCCTCTCGAAGGAACTGCGTACCACGAGCCAGCGCGTGAACCTGTTCGAGAAGGTGAAGATTCCCGAAGCGAAGGAAAATATCCGCGTCATCAACATCTTCCTGGGCGACCAGCAGACCAGCGGCGTTGCCCGCAGCAAGCTTGCGAAGGGTAAGGCCTCCGCCCGTACCGCTGCCCAGGATGCACTCGCGAAGGAGGCCGCCGCATGATTACTCCTATGAAGAAAGTGACGGTGCTGACGGTTGCTGGTGCGGTTGAAGAGACGCTTCAGGCGCTCCGTACGCTTGAAATTTTGCACCTCACGCCCTTGCAGGCTGCAGCAGGCGCCAAGTTGAACCATGCCCGCGGTGAAATGAACCGCGTGCAGAAGGCCTTGGAAGTGGTGCCCGAGAAGGCCCCGAAGGGTGTGACTCCCGTGAAGGATGCCGCTCCTGCCGCAAGCCTTATCGATGAAATCCAGAACCTGGTTGCCGAAAGCAAGCAGGCGGAAATCGACAAGGAACAGGCCGAAGAGGAACTCACCAAACTTTCCATGTTCAAGAACCTGGACCCCGCAACGGCAGCTGCACTCGCGGCAAAGGGTATCTATGTCAAACTGTACCAGCTCCATGACGGTAAAATCCCGTTCGAACTCGAGGGCGAAGGCTCTATCGAAGAATTCGGCCAGGATGAAAACGGCAAGTATGTGGCTGTCGTGAGCAGGGGAGAAGCCCCTGTCGCCGTGAAGGGTAACTTCACCGAACTCACGATGCCGCAGAAGTCGCTTGCCGAATACCGCGAAATGGAAGCGAAAGCCAAGGAAACGCTTGCCCGCGTCGAGCGCCGCCTGGGTGAACTTTCGGGCGTCCGCGAATCTATCGAGGACAAGCTCCTCGAAGTGGGTGACGACTACCGCATGGTCGAAGCCGAAGCCTCGATGGTGGGCGACAAGAACGTCGCCGCCGTGCAGGGCTTCTGCCCTGCACCGCGCGTGGGCGAACTCGAGAAGGCCGCCCGCGAGCACGGCTGGGGCCTCCTGGTGGACGACCCCGCCGAAGACGACGATATCCCGACGCTGTTGACCTACAGCAAGCTCAGCCGTCCCATGCAGTTCCTGTACGACATCATCGGCATTTCGCCGGGGTACAAGGAAGTGGACGTGTCGGCCGTGTTCCTTTGCTTCTTCAGCATCTTCTTTGCGATGATCGTGGGGGATACCGCTTACGGCCTGTTGTTCCTCGGTCTGGCACTCTTTGCCCGCTCGAAGATGCCGAAGGCGAACCCTGCTGGTTTCCACTTTATCTACCTCATGAGCATCGCCACCATCGTGTGGGGTGTCATCAACGCAAGCTTCTTGGGACTTAGCCCAGCGCTTGCGGGGTGGACGTATTACCTGGACATCACCAACTACGGCTGGTTGCCTGAACCGCTGAAGAACGCGATGCTCTGGATCCGCACTGCTGCCCCGACTGACCCTGCGAAGTTCGAAGCCTACAAGGCCTTCGCCCAGTCGATTACGCTGCTGCCCGAAAGCTTCGTGCCCAAGGTGGCGGGTGCCTCCCAGATGCAGCATATCCAGCTGTTCTGCTTCTGCATCGCCGTGGTCCACCTGAGTATCGCTCACGTGTGGAACGTCTGCGTGCGCATCAAGCGCAAGGACTCCACGTTCATGGCGCAGGTGGGCTGGCTCATCGGCTGCTGGGTGATGTTCTTCCTTGCGTGCCAGATGGTGCTCGGTATCGACATGCCGAAGTTCGTCATCCCGATGTTTATCGTGGAAGCGGTTCTCCTGGTGCTCTTTACCGTGCCGCCCAAGAGGCTCAAGCAGGACTTCATCAGCATCCCGATGCTCGTGCTCGACGTGGTGAACAGCTTTACCGACGTGATCAGCTACATCCGTCTGTTTGCCGTGGGCATGTCCGGTGCGGCCATCGCCGAAGCGTTCAACGACATGCTTTCGCCGCTGTTCGGCTCCGCTGTCGGTATCGCCGGTGCAGCCTTCCTGCTGCTCTTCGTGCATGGCCTGAACATCGCGCTTGCGGTCATGGGCGTCGCGGTCCACGCGGTACGTCTGAATACACTCGAATTTTCAAATGGACTTGGCCAGGAATGGAGCGGATTTGCGTTCGCGCCCTTCGCCAAGCAGAAAAATTAAACCAAGGGATGATTCCCGCTACTTAATGAGGAAAAAACAATGGAACCGAATACAATGGTGACTCTCGCTAAAATGGGTGCTGCAGCTGCGCTTGGCATTGCGGCTATGGGCTCTGCCCTTGGTTGCGGAACGGCCGGTATGTCCGCCATCACGATGTGGAAGAAGGCTTATGCCCAGGGCAAGTCTGCTCTCTTCACACTCCTGGTGTTCGTGGGTGCCCCGATTTCCCAGACGATTTATGGCATGTTGCTCATGAACTTCATCCTGAGCAAGGCTGCTGAATCCGGCTTTACCAACTGGGGCGGCTGCCTCGGCGCCGGTATCTTCGGTGGTCTCGGCATGATGGCTTCTGCCTGGTACCAGGGCAAGTCCGCGGCCGTGGCTTGCGACGCCCTCGGTGAAACCGGCAAGGGCATGGTGAACTACCTGATGGTGCTCGGTATCGTGGAAACCGTGGCCCTGTTCGTTCTCGTGTTCTCCATGATGGTGCTCTAATCCAGCGAGGTAACACGTATGGATCAAGCTCAACTTTTAACGCTCGCGAAACTCGGCGCGGTGGCGGCCCTGGGCCTTGCCGCGGTGGGTTCTGCGCTGGGCTGCGGGACTGCCGGCATGGCGGCCATCGGGGCCTGGAAGAAGGCGTATCTCAAGGGTAAGAACGCGCTGTTTACGCTGCTCATCTTCGTGGGCGCGCCGATTGCGCAGACAATCTACGGCATGTTGCTGATGATGTACATCCTGAACAAGTCCCAGGCGGCTCCGGCCAACTGGGCTGCATACTTGGGTGTGGGCATCTTCGGTGGCATCGGCATGATGGCATCTGCCTGGTACGTGGGCAAGTCCGCTGCGGACGCCTGCAACGCCCTCGGCGAAACCGGCAAGGGCCTGGTGAACTACCTGATGGTGCTTGGCGTCGGCGAAACCGTCGCGCTGTTCGTCATGGTGTTCTCCATGATGCTCGTGTCGTAGGACAAAGTGTCATGCCCGCGCAGGCGGGCTTCTCCTTTTCAAGAATAGCGGGGCATTGCCCCGCACCCTTTTTTTATAATTGGACTGCGAAAAACAATTAGGATTAGACCATGGTTCAGGAATCTTTTGAATTTGTCGTGTATATGATTCACGCTTGCGCAAACAAGTGGAATCGTTTGCCGTCTTTTGTGTATCGAAAGCTGGCTGAATCAGGCTGTATTCAGAAATTCCTTGTTCCCAATTACGAAATTTTGCATACGCAGAGCACTGATTTCGTCGTCAGCGATATTGAAGAATATCTGAACGTCCGTAAGGTGGCCATATGATCGTCTATCATGGTTCGAACGTTGTTGTTGACAAGCCGGATGTTGAGCATTCTTTTCGACCGCTTGATTTCGGAAAGGGATTCTATGTCACGACGGTGCGTGAACAGGCTGTCCGTTGGGCGCACAGGAAAATCGATATTCTAAAGGATGGGAACCTGAAGCCGATATTGAATGTCTATGACATGGACGATGTCCCTGCCGCACTCTCCGTTAAGACGTTCCCCGATGATTTAGAGGAATGGATTGATTTCGTGTGCAAATGCCGCGATGGTTCCTTGGAATATGCCCAATACGATGTAATTATGGGCAAGGTCGCAAATGACAAGGTTTTCCGTGTTGTGGATATGTATCACTCCGGTATCTGGGATATGTCGCGGGCATTGAAGGAAATAAAGGCTTATCCGACTTACGACCAGATCGCCTTTATCACGCAAAAGGCTATTGATGCGGTCCTGAAATACAAGGGTTGCGAAGAGGTGTAAAATGGTAGACGAAGATGTTCTTGAAAAAGTCTATCAGGAACGCCTGGAAGAGCGCATTATTGCACATCTTGCGCAGGTGAAGAACTGTTCGCTAGAACAGGCGATGGATATGTATTATAACAGCGAATTGGCTGACAAAATCCATCAAGGGAAAGATGGAATCCAGTATCTGGACTATAAGGTCTTGGTGCAGATACTTGTTGATATGGGAGGTTAAGCCATCTTGGAGATAATCTCTGCGAATCCGTCATTGTCCGCCAGGGCAATTTTGGAAAGAATGTCGGAAAAGATGTCGGATAGCACGCTCGGGTACCTGAGCCCGGTAGAGTATAGGTTGAAAAGGCTGGCCGCGTAAGGAGCCTGCTTAGGCTAGACTTCGAGTTGAGTCAGTTTCCCGTTTTCCTGCTCCGCCTTGAATATGTCGTAGACATAGGGAGAACTTTCAAGGTAAAGTCCGGTTTCCGGGTCAACTAGTTTGGCGAATGTTTCAGAAGCGTAGAACCTACGCATAGCCTCGATGAGAGAGAGTTTCTGGTCTTCCATCACATACGAGATGATGTCTCCCGTTATGACTTCAGCAAGCATTTTTGGCTTAGACATGGGCCGACTCCTTCTTTTTCAACAGCGCAATCGTTTTTTCTGAGTGGAAGAGAATCACTGTATCTTCCCTCCGTTCTGCTGGCTGACTAGCGTCAGGTCGTTGATGGCGTCTTCAAATGAGAGTGTATGCTCCACATCGTAGAATTCGACAAGGAAATCCATCGCTCCGTGATTGCATAGATAATCAAAAGCCTGCTTTTCGGTGAGGCTCTTGTTTGCGGCGAACTCGTTGACACATGCAACGGTATATCTGATCAGTTTCTTGTCCATTTCTTATGATAATATACATAAAGGTTAGAGTGTGGGTTCGGTTTATCAGCGATTTTGAGAAAATTAATCGGGATTCTACGGTGCGTGTCGAATGTAAAAGACGATATGGAGAAAAATGCGTAAGGGGCCGGACATAATAGATATGTGGAAAAGATATTTTAAGGAAAAATATGTGGCTGTACCACAACGGGGCAAGCACAGCCTCAAAGAGTTTTTTCTTATGAAAGATGTAATTTGTGACTTTTATCTCGGCGAAAACATTTACAACTCCACGGGCGAACTGATTCAGCGGGATTTTGATATGTTCATGCCTGGGGCTAAGAAGACCATTTAACACAATTTTTGCCTAAAAACCACCTACAATTGTGTAAAGTCGCTTCCGCATTTGCGGGAGCGGCTTTTATATAGTGGGGAAGTTGCCTGAACTTTTGCTTTTGTTACAATGTCACTTGAGTTGAGCTGCGGGGGCAAATGTCCGGGCGGTTTTGTCACTTGTGCAAAACGGCCAGGTCTTTTGCCGGAGTGTCTTTTACACCTATGCGAAGAAGCCTGAACATTTGGCCGAGCACCTTCACCGCTTAGGTGATGGTGCTGGGGCGTTTGCCGGAGTGGCATTACCACGGTGATGAAATTGCTTGGGCTTTTGCGCGAGTGGTTTCACCACTTGTGCAAAGGTCCTCGGACAATTGCATAAGCGCTTTCTCCACTTGTGCAAAGGCGTTTAGACATTTGCGGGAGATGCTTTTACAAGGTGAAGTAGGTGCCTGGACTTTTGCCGGGGCGTGTTGCATTCTTGTGTAAAGGGGCCCGGGCAAATGTCCGAGGGGCAACACCACTTATGCAAAGGTGCTTGAACATTTGGCCGAGTTCCTTCACCGCTTAGGTGATGGTGCTGGGGCGTTTGCAGGAGCAACATTTACAAAGTGAGGGGCATGCCTAAGCATTTGCGGAAGCTGCTTATACAAAGTGACAATGGCACTTGGACTTTTGCAGGACCTCCAACCACACTTTTGGGCCGCTTTTCGGGGCTTTTGCCCTCTTTTACCACCAGAGTTTCAGGCGAAGGTAGTCGATGGCCTGGTGCGAAAGAATCCACCAGAGGGTGCGCTTGCCCGCGAAAATCTTCGCGATACCTGTCATGCCGGGGCGGAACCACGGGGGAGTCGCCCGCACGAACTCGCCGCGCACGGCGAAGGTGTTCTCCTGGTCCTTGACACTTGCCGTCGGGTTCATGAGCGTGGTGCGGAACCTGTACACGTAATCGGGACGACTCTTGATGGCCATGAAGCCCTCGCCGCCAAGCCGCACGTTGTTCACTTCGAGTTCGCTCACGTCGGCCTCCATGTAGATTTCTTCGATGGATGCCAGCTGGAACAGCTCGCCGCCCTGGTTCACATGCGACCCCACGCGCTTTTGCAGGTCGCCCTCGATGACCACCGCGCTGTCCGATTCGCAGCGCACCACCGAGCGAGAGAGCTTGTAGCGCACCGTCTTGAGTTTCGCCAGGGTCTGCGAGAGCTTAGCCTGCTGTATGCGCAGGTCGGCCAGCTGTCTGTTCGCCTGGGCCTTCTGTATTTCGCGGCGGTTGTCCTGTTCCTGGGCCATGAGGTCGGCCTCTTCTAGCTTGAGTTCCTTCTGGTCGAGTCGCAAGAGCTCGTCGCCCTTGTACACGATGTCGCCCGGCTTCACCTTCACGCTCTGGATGAACCCGTCGAAGGGGGCGCTCAGGTAGGTGATGTGGTCGGTCTTGAGCATGGCCGGGGCGCTTACCCTGTAGGGGATGGGCACCAGTGCCGCGAAAAGCACGAACGCCGTAAGCAGGATGCCCAGCAGTTTTGCCCAGGTGTGTTCGTGGCCCAGCAGCTTGGCTAACCCCTCCCGCGCGGCCCGGGCGAACCTCTTGCCGAACCAGCCGCTCTTGCGGTAGAGTTCGTCTATCCTTGCGCTAGTGAGCGTTGCGACCAGGTGGATCTGGGCGGACTCCTCGTCGTCGAAGGGGTGCGCCCCGCGTTCGCAGGTGATTACCGCGATGGTCTCTTCGCCCCGCCTTACCGGGACCGAGAGCATGTGCCCCACGCCGTAAGTCTTGCTGTAGTACTCGTGGATTCGGGTGGCGAGCGGGGTGCCGCCGTCCGCGGGCGGGTAGGCTATGCTTGCGTCCTGTTCGTAGGCCTCTTCCATGGCGCATTCCAGGTCGCGCACCACCTGCATCTTGCCCTCGAAATGGTCGGTGTGGCTTATGGCCGCGAGCACCACGTAGTCGTGCTTGACCATGCCGATGCTCACCCTTTCGGCGTGGTGGCGGTCGGCAATTTCGCCCGCAAGTGCGAGTGCCGCCGTCTTGAAAGTCTTCGCCTCGCCGACAACCCGCACGATGTCCAGGACCTCGTTCATCTGCCCTATCTTGGAACTGGTGGTGCGCAGGGCGTTCTGCAGCGCCTTGATGATGGCGCCCTGGTCGAACTGCGGCTTTTCTTGGTTCTGTGCGGTCATGGACTGTCGGTTAGGGTGTGGTTTGGGTGGAAATAATAGTAAAAGCAACCATAATAGATTTATTGTTTAATAAAAAAATACTTTGATTGTCCATAAATATTATTTTTTTAAGGATGATTATAAAGGTTGTGTAAAAAAAGGATAAAAAATGGAAAATTTGGTAAATAATTGGAAAAAAGAAAATCTTATTAAAATTCGCGATGATGATGACCTTGTAAAACTTATATGGGATGATTCTGATTCCCCATTTTTTAAGGCGGACGATTCTGCACCTGCATGGTATAAGAAAAATGATGATGGTGCAAATTGTATTACAATAAATGATTTGAGAAGTCGCGTTGAACCATGGCTTACGGCATTATTTCAATCGGAGCATTTATCTTTATTGATTGGTTCTGGATTGACGACTTCAGTTTCTTTTATAGCAGAAGCTGGTTCTGCGACTGGCATGAATTTTGATGGATTTAAAAACTGTAAGGATATTTTTGACGCTCAAATACAATCTTACGCATCGGCAGCAGGCCGTGATAAACCGAACATTGAAGATTATATAAGATTCGCTAATGAACTTTTGAAAGGCTTGGAAATATTAAATGATTCTCGTAAAGACGACTTACGCGAGGAGATTAATAGTGTTTTAGAATCCTTCGCTAACTCAATTTTATCATCCGAAAGGAATATTGTTGTTGCTGGAAAGTCTGTAGATGCTTTTAACTATTTGATAAGTTTTTTGATGAGCTTTGCTAGCCGAAGTGGAACACGAGACAGACTCAATATATTTACGACAAATTATGATCGTATTATTGAAGAGGGAGCAGATTTAGCTGGACTTCATTTATTAGATCGTTTCGTTGGGCGGCTTAATCCGATTTTTAGATCATCTCGTCTTAATATAGATATGCATTATAATCCTCCAGGAATTCGTGGTGAACCAAGATACTTGGAGGGGGTTGCTAGGTATACTAAATTGCATGGCTCTGTTGATTGGATACAGGTCCAATCTGAAAAGAATACGCAAAGTATTATTCGGAAGATTGGCTTACCTCTAGGAGCTGAAAATGTTGCGGATTATTTGAAGGCTCCCGGCTTGTATGGTGCCGATGCCTTAAAGATGATGATATATCCCAATGCAGCGAAAGATCGTGAGACAGCTATGTACCCGTATGTAGATTTGTTCCGAGATTTTGCTGCTGCAACATGTAAACCAAATAGCACATTGGTAACGTATGGATATAGTTTTGGAGATGAACATATAAACCGGATTATAGAAGATATGTTGACCATTCCTTCTACTCATCTTGTTATTATTGCATTTGAAGACCCTCAAAATAGAATTATCAACACATATAAAGAAATAGGTCGAAAAAGTCAGATTTCCTTGTTGCTTGGTCATGAATTTGGCGATTTGAAGAAACTTGTTGATAATTATTTGCCAAAGTCTGCAATTGACAAAACGACTTATAAACTTGGTGAAATATTAAAAAATAGACATTTAGTTAGTAATCATACAACCGACGTAAGTAATAATAGTGGAAATTTAAAGAATGGTGCAGAATCTTCTGTTAGTGAGGTTGAAGAATGAGTTGTTCTCCTTTAGAATTTCAAGAATCCCTAGAGGTTGGTCAAGTAGATTTTGTATCGCCAGACGAAATTAAGATTCAATTAAACATTGATGCTCCAGAGGATGTTTCCCTTAGTACTGGACTACCGAGAGTTTTTCCAAGAATCAATGGTTATGTTTTGATTCATACCGAAGACGGTTATGTGGTTGGACAAATTGAATGGATAACAATAGAAAAATCACCATACCCCAAGAGACAGGGACTAGGTGACTTTGGTTTAGTGGACTTACCCTTCCCGATGCGGAAAATGAGTGTTAAACCTTTAGGAGTTTTGAGGGAAAAAGAATCTTCGACATACTCTTTTCAGAGGGGGGTGAGTTCTTTCCCGTCTGTGGGTGATAATGTTCTTCTACCAACAGAAAAACAATTAAAGGCCATCATTGAATCTGGTGAAAATAGATTTGTGGAAATAGGCTTTTCCCCTTTCGCTGAATCCGCTAAAATTGCTGTGGATCCTGATAAATTATTTGGAAGGCATTTGGCTGTTTTGGGAAATACTGGCAGTGGAAAATCTTGTTCTGTTGCTGGGTTAATTCGATGGTCTCTTGAAGCTGCCAAAAAACACGTTGGATCAGAAAATCCGAATGCAAGATTCATTATCTTAGATCCAAATGGAGAATACAAAAAAGCGTTTGCAGAAGACCATAATGTTCGATATTTTTCGGTTAATGAGACTGAGGTAGAAAACAGATTAAAAGTCCCTTTGTGGTTTTGGAATTCAAATGAGTGGTGCGCCTTTGCCCAAGCTTCAGGAAAGTCTCAAAAACCAACTTTGATAAATACCCTTCGTTCGGTTCGTTCAGGAATAGACGCTCCTATTGTTGATGAAAAAATTGAGATGAGAAGATATATTTCAACCATTATTACTGCACTCAAATGTGAAAAGAATTGTGGTAGCCCTTGGGGATCTTTTCCTAAACCAAAAAATTTTCATGATCTGCTTCTAAAGTGGAACGAGAGTTTTGTTGTAAAAGAATCTTTTAGTGAATCACAAAAAAAATGTATTGCAGAAATAAATAGCTGGGTTGAACGCAAAAGAGAAGAACGCACAAGTCGTCCTGAATGTAGGTATCCTATTTTTGCGTATTCGCATAAAGATATAGACGACATATTGACTATACTTCAGAACGCTTATATTGAATTTGGCGGAGTTGATTTAGATGTTGGAGAATTAGATGCGGATATTCCACGCCCATTTTCGGGAGAGTCTTTTTTGAAGTGTCTCTCTGCAAATGCTGAAATTCTTAAAACATCGGAATATATAAGCGTAATGGAAACTCGAATAAAAACATTATTGTCTGATGTCAGAATGAAGTCAATAGCGGATTATGATAATTTGCGTTTGGATGATTGGTTAAATAATTATATAGGTGGTGATTCCGCTAGTAATGGAACTATTACAATTATTGATTTATCTTTGGTTCCTGCTGAATTAATTCACATTCTGACTGCAGTTATTGCAAGGATGACATTTGAGGCTTTGCAGCGATATCGTAAAAAGAATGAAAAATGTTTACCAACTGTTTTGGTTATGGAAGAAGCCCATACTTTTGTCAAACGTTATACAGAAGATGCTGAAAATCAATCCGCTTCGGAAATGTGTTGTAAAGTTTTTGAGAAAATAGCAAGAGAAGGTCGCAAGTTTGGTTTAGGAATGGTTCTTTCTTCTCAAAGGCCTTCTGAATTGTCTCCGACGGTATTATCGCAGTGTAATACTTTTTTACTTCATCGAATTAGTAATGATAGAGATCAAGAACTGGTAATGCGCTTAATACCAGACAATCAAAAAGGATTGCTGAGAGATTTGCCTTCTTTGCCATCACAGAATGCGATTCTTTTGGGATGGGCTTCTGAGTTGCCAATGTTTGTAAAAATGAGGTACTTACCCAAGAATCAACGGCCTCAATCTGATGATCCAGATTTTTGGAATGTGTGGACACGAAAAGATGGAAGGCCTATTGATTGGACTGCCGTGGCAAATGAATGGCAAGGGGCAAAAACGAGTCTCGTTGAAAGAAGCTGACAAACGTTTTTGATTTTAGTCTATATCATTCTTGTCTCGGAGAACTTTCCAATCTTTGATTATCCCGCCTAAAATCCGCCGAGGTTCTAAATCTGCGGCTTTGAGTTCCTCCCATATTTCGTCAACTTTTGTTTTCCCGGCTTCTGAAAAAGGAACGATTCCGATGTAGGTTGATTCTGGTAATCTAATGTTATGATGGGGCGAAAGTTCGGAAAAACCATGGTTCGCGAGAATGTCTTGTCTTTCCTTTGTTGCCGAAGGGTTGGCGACAGAATCAATGGTGATAATCATCCATACATTTTTGGGCATAATCTCTCCTTTTGTTGCATTTTGTTTATAGTCTAAAAATGTCTTTTTATTGATGAAAATCCAATAACTTTATTCAAAAAAACTTTGCTGTGTGACGTGTGTCACGCTAATTGAAAAACGAATACGGTTATAATACGCCCACGTTTCAGCGGTATACAAAAAAAATCGGACCTCGGGGCGAGGTGTGGGGTGAATATGGGGGTGTTTTACCCTCGTTTGGGGTGTTTGGGGCTGGAAAAGATTACTTCTTTATTATTTTTATGTTTAATTGGACCGCTTTTGCGGTAGGAGTTGTTATTCTATGGATGCGGCTAAACTGGACCAATTGAAGGATGTCCTGAATCGGGTATGGGCCGAGGACACCTGTTATCCTGGTTCGTGGAATAAGGATATCCCATGCAAGGGACAATGTGAGCCGACGGCATGTGTCGTGCAGGATTTGTTAGGCGGTGATATCTACAAGATTGTCGGCGACGAGTCAATCGGTGCTAAGGGCGCGCATTTTTTCAATGTTATTGATGGCGAAATTGTTGACCTGACTGCCGCTCAGTTTGACGGTCCTGTTGCCTATGGAAAGGGCAATAAGGTGGAAGGACTTGCTCTTCGACAGTTGAGAACACACGGTCGCTTTAACCGAAAGCAACGCTATGAAAACCTGAAAAGAAAGATTGCTGCTATAATGGAATATTCTTTAAATGCTGAGGGGGAATAAAAGGCTGTTTATGACGAAACAAGAATATATCCAATCCTTGAAGAAAGAAGTTGAACAGTTTCATCCTTTTTTAAGGGACCGGCTTTTTGCGGCTATGCAAAAAGAGGCTGCTATTGATTCCTACGATTATACACATGGAAATAATGAGCAAGGTGCCGATTTTATAGTTATGACACGTAATAGTGTTACTAAGAGGGAATATGCTGTTGCTGTAATTGTTAAGTCCGGTTCTATCACAAACTCACTTGATGTTATTGAACGACAAATTTCTCAATCGACAACAGACCGAAAAAATCAAAATGGTGAAGAGTTTTCTGTCCGTAGTTTTTGGGTAATTACAAATAATACCATCTCAAAGAATGCAAGAGATTATATAAATAAAAAATTTGATAACTTGAATATTGAATTTTGGGATTATCAAGAAGTAGTTAGATTAAGTGATTTGTATATGGGTGATGATTGGTTGGAACCGCATCATTCGACAAATACCTTCTTGCAGACGAAACGGCAATATTTTGTGGATATGATGTCAAGGAATTCCCTTGCCCAAAATTTAGGAGAATTCTCTTTAAGACAAACTGTTGTTGAACGAAAGGCCGAATACAATAGCAATCAGCAGAAGAATGACCCGCCGAAGAAGGTGAATGTTTTAGAGTGTGCCAAAAGAAGGAAAATGATTCTGCTTGAGGGTGGGTTTGGTTCTGGCAAAACTCGCATGCTCCATCAGATTGGCCTTGATTTGTGTGACCAAAAGAATGATGAACACCCGTTGATTCCGATTTATTTGACATATCAGGATTTATGCACCAAATATAGACTCGATGCAGACGAAGTTGTTCTCAATGAAATAGAAAAGAGTGTTCAGGATGAACTGCAAGATGATGGCCAGTACCTGTTCCTTATAGATGGTGTTGACGAAGCAAACTTTCCTGATCGTGAAAAAGCTGAAAAGTTATTCAAGTTTTATCAAAAAATAGAATCGAAAAATGTGAATGCGGTCCTGGCGACTAGAAACATAACGCCGCTATTTCAAAAAGAAGAAAGACTTAAGAGTGACTGTCGTGTATTAGAAATCCGCCCATTATCTACAACAGAAATAATCCGCTACATTTTGAATGTTTGCAAAAGAGAAAATCTTTCGAATAGGGTGTTCTCGGATTTAAGCAGTAATGATTTGCTTAAGGATATTGCGAAAATTCCCATTACGGCGATTCTACTTGCTCAAATATTAAAAAACGATGTGAAAGATTTGCCATCTACATTGCCCGAACTTTTTCAGAAATTTGTAGAGTTGTCTTTGGGAAGATGGGATGTCGAAAAGGGCTTGCTAGCCCAAAAACAGTATGAAGCTCTTGATGCTATTGCGACCGATATTGCGATATACATGTTCGACAACTCTCTTACGCAAATAGGCGAAGATGAGGCGAAAGGGTTCTTTGTAAAATATGTAAACGAGCGCAACACCGGATTGGTTGTTGAGCTACTATATAGACATTTAGTGGATAATTCCGGCATTGTGACGGTATATGATGGATGCTTTTCGTTCAAGCACCGTGCAATTCTGGAATTCCTGTATGCTAGAAGGAAGGCTCTGGAAAAGACTCTCCCTATCAACAAGCAAATGCTGACTCTGAATTGGCAAAATGTCTATTATTTCTATTACGGATGTCTGAAAGATTGCCCTGATGAAATTAAGGCGTTCAAGGATCTCGAATGCAGTAACACATTTGAAAAAATGATGAAGCTGTTTTTTGCGCCGAACTTCCTTTTAGCGGCATACAATACACCATATAATGTCATATCTGAAACGTTGTCTAGCGCAATCAATGAGTCTGGTCACATCTATCTTGAGATGAAAAAGGATGCCGATTGTCCCTTCTTGCGCTTTTCGGAGATGAATTTTCTGTGGTTCTTCCAGATGTTGATGAGGAATCTGTATTCTTACAATTTCTTCAGAGATGCCATAGAAAAATATCTGGTGGATTTAGACTCAAATAAAATTACCGAACCCGATGCTTACACGCTGTTCTTTATTTCTATGATACGCGTGACATTGAAAATCGACAAGCCTACAGATTTCTTGTTCGATATGCAAAATAAGTTGCCAGCCCAGATTAAACTGGGGCTTTTCCATGAGGTTAAATCCGAGAAGGACCTGTCGGAAAAGGCTGCGACTTACATTAAGAAGATGACAAACAAATTGAAAAGAGATGGCTTTGCCGATAAGAGATTTTTGAATAATCTTTATAAAGAACCTTTAACAATCAAAGCTAAGAAGAAAGTTTAATAACAGGAGTATGAAATGAAGACAATTAAGAAAATTGGCCTGGTGAGTGCGGTTGCATTTGCGATGCTTGCATTCGCGGCTTGTGAAGACTCTTCGTCGGCCTCTAGCAATGAACCTGATGAAAATGCCGCGGTCGATTCTTCATCTTCGGTCTGTAAGGATTGCGAAGATGGGGATGGTTCGAGTAGTTCTAAAAAAGTTGAATCTTCTGACAGTCAGAGTAGAGATTCTTCAAGTGATGAAAAATCAAATAGTTCATCTTCCAAAAAAGGAAATGCTACAAATAGTTCGTCGTCTGTCAAGGGGAATTCGAATTCTTCAGCGAGCATCCTAGATGGCGATTGTCAAGATGGCGATACGAGAACAAATCTTGTTAGCAATGCGGTGATGTTCTATTACCATTGTGAGAGTGGAGAATGGATAAGGGATAGCCTTGTGAGTCTAATTGATACTTCTGAAAACGTGATTTCTAGGCCCAAGCTGAATCTCGACAGCGTGTTCAACCCCGATGTAGATTATGGCGAATTCAAGGATGAACGCGACGGACATATATACAAGACAATTACTTTTGTTGATGGGGGTAACACGCGGACGATGTTTGCCCAGAACTTGAATTACGGCACGTTTGTGAAATTAGGGGAGGAATCTGATGCAGAGGTGCAGAAGCATTGTTACGATGATGACGAATGGTATTGTGATCACTTTTTTGGCGGACTTTACACGTGGAGTGAAGCCTTTGGTTTGCCAAGGACGTGTGATACGGTTCCTACTGGGAACAGTGCCGAATGTCCTGATACGATTTGGACTACAGCGCAACTCAATAATGGGTGGCAAACAATCAAAAGAAGTCTGTGGAAAGGTTTGTGTCCAAAAGGTTGGCATATACTTACTGAAAATGAATGGGTAACGGCTGGAGTTCAGCAAATTACAGGCTCTTTGGTTGATGATTTATCCAAGTCCACATGGTGGTATGAAAAGAGCGCTAACAATAAGACTGGAACCTCTCTTTTGGCCGTTGGGTATGCTGAAGATGACCCAATTAAACAAAGAGGTGATTCTAGTGTATATCTACACGAACGAACGGCATTCTGGCTTAGTAGTGATGTATACGGTATAGATTCTATTGGGGGGAATGTTGCAATGTCAATGCTAATTACCTCCCATCACTTGGTTAATAAAGCCTCTGTGAGTGAAAATCGTTTCCGCAAGACGGCGGCGTTGTCTATTCGTTGCATAACAGATTAAACTATAAACGGTCTAAAGCGACAAGGAGTATGTATGTTTGGCGGAAATAACAAGGGAAAGAGAGCTGCGAACAAGAAGAAGGGGTATAAACACGAAAAGGGGAACAACCTTTACCGAATTGAACAGCTTGGCACCCGTCTAATGATGGATGCGACTGTCAGTGACTGGACTGCCGAATCAAACTTGATTGACGACAACCTGCTGCCAGCACAATATGTTTCTTCATGGGAAGATACCAGGATAGATACGGTCCAGATTGAGGAAAATTCGTTAGTTCGCCGAGCCCAGGTAAATGACCTTTACGATGAAGGCGATATTGATACATCTGCCCTTGAAACAATTGTCAAAAACTCCATGACCGGGGCATTGAACCAACTGAAAGCGGAGTATATGGCAGCCCATGATGGGGAATGGGACAGTTCTCATACATTCAGCGCTTCTGAAATTTATTCGCACCTCTCCAATACTTCGTTTAATTCTGATGGATGGAATGGCTCCTTTGCTGTGTCCAACGGTTCCATTGTTGTTTCCGCGGCATTCCATAAGGCAAAAACCGTGGAGAATTTGTCCGCCCTGGTTGCAGAGAAAATCAGTGTAGATGTCAATCTTGTTTCTTTGGCCGAAAATAACGTCAGTATCGATGCCTCTGCCCAAATTACATTGAATGGTGTGGGTAGCGTGGATGTGGACAATGTAGCACTCGATGCCCGCGCCCTCTTTAGGCAGGTTGTTGATAATCCCGGTGACGGAACCAATCCGAGGCTTGCTCTCGGGAATACGTTGAAATTCGAATCAGTGGCGGATGCAGCCAACGACTTGACGACGGCCGACTATTCTGCCGGTGCCCAGGCTAACAACTCTTCCATTGGACAAACGTATTGGGGCGACCTCAACTTCAATGTGACGAATGTGTCCAGTTTAGGAAGTGGGGTATCCATAACAAATCCTGTTACCTACAGCCTAGACAGTTCCTTGCCGTCTCCCAACAATATGCTATGGAGTGATACCACTGTCCAGATATTGGAAAATAATCTAAGCATAAATTCTATTGTATCGCCGTTATACAGCCTGTATCAATGGATAAAGAATAATTCCTTTGTAACACAGAATAATCCGTCACCGCTTCTTCAGGATACCTTTGGCGGACTGCTGAATAGAAATGCTACAGAAAGTGTACCTTGGTCGAAATTGTTTAAAGGTATTCTGTCAGGTGAAGTTAAATCATTGCAGGATATTCTAGCTGCAAATCAGAATTCTTCAGGCGTTTCTTTAGAAAACAATGTTCTAAAAATTCCGTTTTCGCTGACTTGTGATTCTAATGCCAAAACATCGGCTTTGATAGCTGCAAATGAAATTGAAAAGTTGGGCTTTAATGTTGTAAAAAATCCGAGGCTTCTGCAGTTAGTGTGGAGGGGTTGGGAGGAGTCTAAGCAGCGGTTTTCTCCTTTTCCCAGGGTAGCGACACCTTGTAGCAGCCGCATTTCAGCATGACCATGTCCAGCATGTTTTTTGTGTTCCTGAACCCGTAGGCCATGCGTATGACGAACTTTATCTTGTTGTTCGTCGCCTCTATCCTAGCGTTCGACAGTCCGTACCTTATCGATGCCAGTATCGCGTCGTAGTGGCGTTTTATCTTCTTCTGAAGTTCCACGAACGCCTTTATTCGGCATCGCCGAGCCCAGGCTATCCACTTGTCTAGTTCCCCTTTCGCCTGTTCGTATTCCATCGAGAAGATGACTCGAAGGCTTTCTTTCAAGGCCCGTGCGCGGAACAGTACCGGACATTTGATTTCGATCAGTTCCAGTTTCTTGCGTTGGTTCTCCGTCAGGTTCTCGGGAGCCTTCCCTACGGCATACTTCGAGTCCTTGATTATCTGCGAGAGCGACACCTTCTTTTCCTCGCCCTTCTTCGGACGGCCCCTGTCGCGTTTGACCTTGGGTTCTTCCGCCTCGGCCTTGCGCCTGAACTCGGCGCGTACCTGGTCCAGGGCTTCCATGGTCCATTCCACGACATGGAACGGGTCCACGCAGCGCTTCGCGTTCGTGCAGTATTTCTCGATGCAGTCCCTTATCGTCCTTGCCCCGTCGCACGACACCAGCATTATCTTCTTGCAGCGTTCGGGGCCGAGTTCCTCGAAGAAGAGTTCGACTGTCGCCTTGTCATGCCCCTCGTGAACCCACACGACCTTGCCGTTGTCGTGGTTCACCACGACGAGCATGTACTTGTGCCCCTTGCAGTAGCTGGTCTCGTCGATGCCTATGTTCACGAGGCCGTCGAGCGGGTCGCCCGCGGTTGATGCGATGGAGTCCTTGACCCGGCCCGCGATCTCGCCGACGCTCCGCCATGCGATCCTCATGTAGCTTGACGTGGCGGACTTGTTCATCTGTAGCGCGAACCAGGTGGTGACTTCCTCGAACTTGTGCGTGAAGCGCGATCCGTGTGCCGCCCATGGCACCTTGCATGAGTGGACGGCCTTGCAGTGCGGGCAGTACACGCGGTACGTGCTGTAGCGGAGGAACACCTTGTGCCCCTCGAAGTCCGTGCTGCGCCATAGTCTCGGACCCTTGCCGTTGCCATAGTCGTAGAACGTCCCCCTGTGGCCGCAGAGGCCGCACCTGTGACGGAAGGACTTTGTCGGGTGGACGTCTATGACGAGGCTGTTGTCTTCGATGGAAAGTTTGTCGATGGCGGTATGCTTGACTTCGAGCAGGGCTTTGACTATATTTTTGAACGGCATCTGAGTTATCCTGTGTTCAGTTTTTTGGGCAAAAAAAACTTTTAGGAAATTCAGGTGCCTTTTTTTGTTCAAAAGGCTTGATTTTATGCCGTTTTCAGGCTATTTTTTAGGAAAAATGTTCCACACTTAGCTCAGAAGAGCCAAAAATCCTGCGTTGAACCTGACCACATCGGATGTGTCTCTTGAGTTTACACTTGAAATTCCCATCAAGACAATGGAGGCGGCTAATGAACATTTGCCCTTGGAAAATCTTTTGCCGGGAAGATTTCAGGGTACCGAAGCCCTTTGGGGAACATCGACCGTTGTTGCGCCGAGTTCAATGGCTTATGGCCGCTCGCTGACTGAAATTGGTGAAATAAAGGTGACCGATGGCGAGGAAAATTCCGTGCCGCAAGAATGCCAAGTTCCGGAGGATAATATTTCAGGAATGTCGGGCTTGTTGCAGTCTACGTTTGGCGGGAAAGTATCTTACATCATGGACGAATCGAACGGCCGCTACATCCTTTATTCCAGTGCAAAGGACTTGGCTGTATCAACAGAATCGGATAGAATCCTTTTGCAAGAAATGGGGCTTGCTAGTGCAGCCGCCTTGAAGAATAAGGAAATTGCGATTGTCTCAATTTCATCGACTGCGTTCAACACTACGGATTCTACTATTGCGGTGAAACTGTCCTTTGACGATGCCGATACGCTGGAATTTGAATATCTTGCACAGGACAATAGGGCGGCAAGTATGGATTCTCTGGTTGCTGCCATGGTCTCAGCCCTAGATTCCTCGGAAGACCTGTCCGGTGTCGATGTCCTGTGCTTCGGGGACTGTATCGTATTTGTTGGAAATAATCTAAAGGAGCTTGAAAATTTCAAAATAGCCGATGCCGCGCAGACAATCCTTTTAAGTCATGGTTCTGGGGTCATGTCCAATACATTGCCCCTGTCTTTGCCTGATTCCAATGTGGAAATGAGCTTTTCTGTTGGTGGTGCAGCCAGTGTCGCCCTATCTATCTTAAAAGAAACATTTAACGGGGTAAAATCGCTAGACGATGTTGCCATTGTTATAAACAAAAAAATTGAGCAGAATAGCGCTCTTTCCGCCAAAGTTGTATGTGAGGTGAGGGATGGTAAAATTAGTTTCAGGACGACAGGAACCGCGAATCATGAAGACCTGACCTTAAACTTTGTCAGTGGTGGGGCGTGGCTTGGTTTCAACGATAATGTCAGCTATTCTGGTGATGGCAGTTGCATTGTTGTCGAACTACTCAATTCAAGTAATCAGGTTGTTTCTTGTTCGGTTGACCTGCGCAGTTTTGTGCACAGTGCCGATGTAAATACAACTGTCAGTGACTTATTGGACGAAATAATCGACCAGGTAAATGGACTGTATACGGCTGCTTTAACTGTGGAAGGATGCTCCATTAAGGGACATAATGGTTATCAGGTTAAATCTATTTACGGAAACAATTCGTATTTGTTGTCCGCAATACTCGGACTTGCTGGTGATATTGACGAAGATGCTTCGCATGAATTCTCGGTAAAGAAAAATAACTTAGAAGACCCGTCGAATGTCGCTTATAGCGGTTTTTCCCTGAACGTGACCCAATCACTTGCAGGAGCAGTTTCTGTTGATGCCACGAGCGGTGTTGCCGGGATGGAAATTACCGGCAACATTGATATGGGACATACCATGTCACTGACATTGACGAATCTCCCTGATTGGGAAGTTCTTGCCAAGCCGACGATTATAAAAGAACGAATGGTTCCTGTTGAAAATGCTTTGAATGGTTTATTGGATTACTTGAATGAAACATTCCCTACAAATTCATTGGGACTTACTGAAAATTCGAGCGAAGAAGAAATAAATGCAGCGCGAGCTCTTGTGCAAAATATAATTACACTTATTGGAAATGTTGAAAGTAATGCAGATGCTTTTTTTGCTTCGACCTCTTACCAATCTAGAGAGTATTTTCAAGACTTGTATGATTTTAGGGATTTTCTTGCTCTGGGATTAGAGTCAGTTCCGCATTTAAGAAGTATTGATATAGGATCCCTGAAAACAATTTGTTCTTTATGTGGTGTATCTTTTTTAAATAATGCTGTATATACTACAGCGTTGTCGGTCTCTCAAAATGAGTTGAATTCCACAAATTGCATGGTCTCGTTCGCGCCGTTACAAGGTAAAGATTCACAAAAGAATCTTGAAGTCTTTTTTAAGGATGGAGCGAAATACGGAACTATAGTGGCTAGGGACGCCTGTTTGTCTGATGATACGGCTCTGTCATGGAAGCCCTCTGACCAAAGTGCAGGGATTGCCTTGCAAACCTTAAAGTCTAATGGAAATAATCTAAACGACCTGAATGACAAACTGATTGAATCGATAAAAAATAATCTAACCCAATCCTTGAAAGGTAGTTTTTTCTATGGTTTAGATTTGCCTATCAGCGGGCAGAGCTTTGCTGACATTTTGGGAGTCTCCCAGAAAATTAATGACCTTTGCAGCCGGCTTGAACGGAGTAACGGCAAGACTATTCAGGAATGCTGCAATTATGTTGGAAAACAGAGCGGCATTTCGCTAACCCCGTCTTTGAATGGTAATTCAATCCAAATCAATCTCTGCTGGAACTATGACATCAGATCTCAACTGGTCAATCTTGGAAACCTAGCCCAAGGTTGCAAAGGTTTCTATTTCGGTGGAACGTTGGAAGCCTACCTTGACGCATCAATCAAGATGAATGTTTGCCTAACAATTCCTTTTTCTGATAACGGATGGGGTAATGTGGGTATTTCGGAAATTGTAGGTAAAGATTTTATCAATGCAGAAATCAACATAAAAGGCAGTAATCTATCTGGAGAAATTAGCGCCGGTTACGGCGAGTACCTTACGGGTTTGCTGAATGTATATGGCGGAAGCAACCTTCACCTGAATGCAAATTGTAAAGCCTCGTATAGCAACAACGCCATAAACTGGACTGAAGCTGAGTTGGACGCAAGAGGAAAAATATACTTGCAAACAATGGGAATGGACGCTGGATTTGTTGACATCGACATGAGCGGGGCAGGCTCGATTAGTATATTGGACAAGGATATAAGTCAGCTTCTGTCGTATGTTATTCCGCAGAATTTTGCGGGAGACCAAACCATAGTGGGCATTCAGAACAATACTCTGTATTTCGATGCTTCTAATTTAAAGGTCTCGGGCGAAAAAACCGCCTTGTTTGATAAGCTGAGGCTTGTTGCTGATAGTTTCTCGTCTGTGATAAGAAAAGCGCAGAGTGGCATTAATCGAGAACTTCTTTCGGATACTTTCAGACATATACCCCTGATTGGAGATTCCATTGTTGGCGCCGCCGATTGTTTGACGTGCTTGAACGAGGATTTTGTTGAACCTTTCCGCAAGTTTGTCAATAAAGCAACCGATATGTCCGCTACATCTGTTGCGGATGCCTTGGCTCGGATTTTAGGGGACCGTTTAGAGAGTCTGGAGTCTATTTCTGCAACAAGCATTCTGTGGGCAAGCAAAACGTTTACAAATTCCTATCAGGGAATCCATTATTACGAAGAATTCTCTAATGGGGCCTTGAATGAGGTTGGCTGGCGAATCCGCTTGTGTGGTGATTATTCTCTGGATACACAGGCTGATTTTGATTTAGGATTCCCCGGACTGGGTTTGCGTTCCTCCGGTGGAATAGACGCCCAACTCCATTGGACCTTGGATATTGGTTTTGGAATTTCTAGGACTAGCGGTGCGTTTATTCTGCTATCTAATGGTAGCGAAGATGACTTGGGTGATGACGGAAATGCTCCTATTCTAGAAGCGGCAAATACCCATGCTGGTGATGATTTGAAAGTTGTTATAACTGTAGCCCCTCGATCTGATTTAGAAATAGAGGGCTCTCTTGGTTTTTTGACCATGAGTGCTGATTTAGACCATTTTGGCGTGAACAATGAATTTGAAGTTTATCTTGGGATCGATTTTAACGATGGTATTTATGACATCGAAAAAAAATATTGGTTCGATTGGAATTCGGATAATAATAAAAATGCTCAAATCAATGTGAGCGAACTAGGAAAAGAACTCTCTGTTGAAACCCGTATCAAGTCGAATTTGAATCTTATGATGAATTTGACTTTGGGCGGTGACGCATACCTGCCGAGTATTTCTACAGACTTAGAATTTGATTGGCTTGCGGAAACGGGAGGTAAGCAAAATGGTATACAAAAACTTGCTTTAAATCAAATTACATTTGATGCAGGATCTTTCTTAAAAAATGTTTTAGGCCCTATAGTACACAGAATTAAAGAAATTCTTGAACCTGTTCAGCCGTTGATCGATTTTTTACAGTCCGATGTCCCGGTGCTGAACAAGCTACCCAAAAAGAGCGTCAATATTACTTTTCTGCGACTAATTCAGGAATTTGGCAATGCCAAGGATATTGACTTGCGAATGCTTGAAGATCTCGTAGCCTTGAATAATGTTGTTCAGAACATAGATGCTTGTGGCGATTTACAATTGATTTTGCCGAATCTTGTTTTAGTTGATGCTTTGGATAGTCGTGTAAATGATGATATTGGAAAAAATTTTCTTGATGGTAAAGTTGGTGATATAGAAGGTTTTGTTAATGATTTAATAACTTCTTTAGGTATAACTAATAGTGATATATCTGTAGTTGGAGCCACTGGAGAATCATGGGAAAATGCTGTAAATAGTGAGTTTGGCGACTTTGGTGTTTCCATAACAAAAGGCTCTACTGATGGCTACGGATGGTCCTTCCCGATATTTGAAGAACCGCTGAAAGAAATTGTCGGCCTGCTTCTTGGGCGGCATTCCACCTTGGTCTATTATGACATGCATCCATTCCATCTGGGGGATGAATTCAGCAAGAATTATCCAATCGTTGGGCCCTTGTGTGCCGATATAGGATTCAATTTCGGTGTCAATATTGATTTGTCGTTCGGCTACGATACCTTGGGGATGGAAAGTTGGAGAAATAGTGGATTTAAAGATGTGGGGTCTTTAATAGATGGATTCTATGTCGCTGACTGGGATTTGAATGGCAATGATTTTACCGAAGTAGTTTTCAATGTCGGAATAGATGCCGGAGTCAGCCTGGCTGGAATAGCCGGGGTGACCATCGGTGTAAATTTGGATGTCAACCTTGACTTGAAGGACCCGAATGACGACGGAAAGGTTCGGTTAGGTGAATTGATTGACATACTGTCATTGAATCCACTTGATACATTCGATGTTGAAGCCGAACTCACGGCAAATGCAAAGGCGTATCTCTATTATGTAATTGGCAAAAAGACTTGGACTCTATGGCGAAGCGATGCTTTGGAGTTATACAATACCAAGAGTAAAGATGCGGAACCGGTCCTTGCGACAAAGCAAGGTGATGACCTTGTGGTAAACATCGGCGAGTATGCCGCCAAGCGAAATGTCGGTGATTTGAGTGATGGAAACGACACTGTTACGATTAATTTTACTGGGGATAATAAGTGCGAAATAACATACTGTGGCAAAACGCAAACCTATGATGTAAATGGAACGCTATTCATTTATGCGGGTAATGGCGATGATATTGTCACTATTACGGGAACTGCCGGATGCAACGTGGAAATCCATGGCGGAGCCGGTAATGACCAAATCAACTTAAGTGGTCTTGAATTTGCAGGTAGTCAATATGCCTTGATTTATGGCGATGACGGCAATGACATAATCAAGGGTGCGGAAACCGGGTCCAGCTTCATTTTCGGTGAAGGAGGAAGATTTAAGGCTAGTGCAAACGAGACTGTTGCCGAATCCTATCCGACGGACAAGAGCAATGGGAACAACGTAATTGTTGCAAATGGCGGGAAAAATTATGTTTTCGGCGGTTTCGGCAATGATTTTATTGTCGGTGGTGACGGTGAGGACTATATCTTTGGTGATGGCGGCCGCATAACCATTGGGGCGGCTCCAGCACAGGGCAATAAAAACAATACATCCTTTGATCGCTATGACCTGTTCGACGAGGGTGGTTACGACGTCATTTTTGGCGACAATGGGGACGATGTGCTTCTGGGCGGTGCCGGTTCTGACACCATCGACGGTGGTGCAGGGGCTGACGAAATCCATGCAGGCATGGGCAACGATGTCGTTTATGGCGGTTCAGGAACGGACAAGATTTATGGCGACGATGGCGTGGATGTAATCTTTGGCGACAAGCCTCATTCGGCTACTAAGACCATTGCCCAGAAAAACTCTCAGTTTGTCTTGCCGTATGCCTACGTTTCGGACGAACTGAAGAAGGATGCTTCGCTTCTGAAGGATTCGGATTCCATCAAACTTTTCGGTTTTGCAACGAAATTTAATGATAGAAATTCTGGTGCGGCTCTTACTGCGGAGCAGAGAGACATCGTTGATGATTACGAGAACGGCGTTGCCGACAGTGGTAGTAATAGCGATGACAGAATTTACGGCGGCAACGGTTCTGACATCATCTTCGGCGATGACGGCAAGGATGAGACTGATTTGCTGGAGAATGAAATACTTGTTGGCGGCAACGATGTCATTGAGGGCGGTGCCGACAACGACTTTATCGATGGCGATGCCGGTGATGACCGCATAACGGGTGGCTCTGGCGAAGATGTCATTTATGGCGGTCTGGGTAATGACACGCTCGATGGCGGTGCCGGGAATGATATTGTTTTCGGTGACGACGGATGGACAGGCTATGCATCTAAGAATCCCTTAGGAAATGGATTACTTGTCAATAATGGCGGCGAGTCGCAAACGCTCACTTTCGGCAATACCATAAATGCCTTTATCGGAAATTTTGAAATATATGCCGAAGCCTTGTCGAATACAAGTGGCGGGGCCGACACGATTATTGCCGGGAATGGCAGCGACATCGTGGACGGCCAGAGCGGCGACGATTCCTACATCGTGAACATGATGGGGGGCGGCAATCGAGCCTATACAAACGTGATGGATTCGGGTGAAAATGACGCGTCCGATTCCTTGACCATCAACGGGACCGTCAATGCCGACGAATTCCTGATTCGCGCGTCGGACCTCGGCCTGGGAATGGTGGCATCGCTGCCGGAAATCCAGACTGACCCGAACAGCCCTGTAAGCAGGACCCAGATCGAGCGCGTGAACTTCTGGAACGTGGGTGGCGAAAAGACCGGTGTCGAAAACCTCGCCGTGAATGCCGGTGCCGGAGACGACAAGATTTCCATTGACGGGACGCTTTCTACAATCGCTATCGATGCTGGTGCCGGTAACGATACGGTAACGGTCGGCCAGATGTTCGATTCGAAACGGACGACCGACGCAAATCTCAGCAACGTGCAGCCCAAGGATGTTTTCGGGACGACGGAGACGACCCAGGGCTACCTGAGCAACGGCGTAGAACACGCAACGTCCATTGTCGGTGGTGAAGGTAACGACACCTTCAACGTGTTGCACAACAAGGCGGCCGTATCGCTTTCCGGTGGCCTTGGCAACGACACCTTCAATGTCGCCATGTTCCAGGAAAAGCATGAAGACGAAACCACGTCGATTGTCGAGAACGGTCCGGTCACGCTGATTGGCGGTGCCGGAATCGACAAGATGAGCATCGCCGGAAGCGAAGGGGACGACACCTTTGTGATTTCTCACGGCCGGATTTTCGGCGAGGGGATCGATGTGCAGACGGTGAGCATCGAGGACAAGAATGTCTACGGCGGCGACGGCGACGATTCCTTCTATGTGCTTGATTCTGAAGCGAAGGAAATAACGAAGCTCTACGGCAACAAGGGCAACGACAGTTTCTATAACGGTGGCGTGGGTTCCGCCGACATGCCCGCGTTCCTGACGGCGACCGCGGTGGATTCCGGAGCCATCAATGTCGTGTTCGTGAACGCGAACGACACGACGAAGGTGCTTGACACGCCCACGGCCGTATTGCCCGAAAACGGAAGCACGGTCAATGCCTACAGGGTGAAACTTGATAGGGCTCCCAAGGCGGGCGAGACCGTTACGGTGACGGTATTCGCTCCCGGGGCGACCACGGAAGCGCATGGACGCGGCGACCGCGAAATCTGGCTTGTGGACGGAAGCGGAAAACTTTGCAAGTCGATAACGTTCAGGTTCGCCGCCACGGCGACGGGCGACGGCGTTGTCGCCTGGGATTCCCCGCAGTTGGTAAAGGTGCATGCCATAGGCGATGCGGTACGCGAAGGGGACGACTACTTCTCGCTGCTGCACAATGTGTCGTTGACCGCGACGCAGACGAATGTGGAAGCGTCCGTGGTGAACACCTGCAAGAACGCGCTGGTGTTCCTTGACGAACCCGGTACGCAAACGACCGTTGACAACAAGTTCTCGGTGACTCGGGAAGTCGTTGTGACTGCCTCCACTGGAAATGAAGTCGCAGTGGACAACCTTCTGTTGCCTTCCGGTACGAGCGGGATAAATGCCTGGTATATGCAGAACGGGGCACCCGTTTCCATTGATGCGGGGAGATTGTCCATCGATGAAGATGTGCTGAAAATAAATATAAATTCTCTGGGATTGACGCCCGGCACGAGGATTTATTTCAACTACCAGCATAGCGAAGTCTTGCTGGATGACGAAAGTATTATCCAGATGGCCTACAGTACCGAGGGCATGACCGATATGCTTGAATTTACGTCTGCGGATGATGGGACGAAAAATTCCGTATGTGCCGAGAGTCTGCTTGGAACCATAGACGCGGACAATGCCAGGTATGTCTACAGGACTGCGGGTACCCAGATAATTATCCTTGACAAGGTCTCGCTCAAGCCAGTTTCCCTCAAGGGGAATGTATCATTCCAGCCGGTGGACGGCTCCATCGTTTACCCGCAGGTGACGATTTATGACGAGGAAAATTCCTTCCAGAATGTCTCCAAGGAAGAAATCGCGCAGCACATGCAGGACAACACGATTGAAAATATCAAGGGCGCCCTGTACGAAGACGGCATGGGCAAGGAGTTCAGCCTTGGCGATGTCGGCCCCGCGATGCTCCGTTATGGAACTTCGACGACGCCGACAACCAACGACGAGAAAAATGCGGCATCCGCCGAAGACCTTGCCGCCTGGGCCGCGGCTGCCCAGACCGCAGCGCAATTTGACGAGAGCCAGAGCGTGGACCGTGTTTTCACCAACAACATGGGCAATGCCAAGGCGGGCGTGAAGAACGACCTTCAGGCGTTGGAATCTGTCGGGACCATCGACCAGTCCGTGATTCCGGTGGCTGGCGGTTCGCCGGTTATTCTCAATTCCCTGCCCGATGTGCAAAAACAGGCCGACACGGAATGGTTCAATTCGGACTCCGAGTCGCTCCGCTTTACCCACAAGGACCAGGCGGCAACCGACGAGAACCGTATCAACACTGGCAACATGGAATACGGGGAATACAACCTGGGTACGGGCGCGGACACGGTGGATATCTACAAGTCCATTTACCGCGAGGACGGATTCCAGACCTTTACCGTGATGAACAGCGGCGAAGGTGGCGACACGATCAATGTCCACAGCTACCAGGATGGCGAGGACGACCAGCTGGTGATCAACGCTGGCGAGGGCAACGACACCGTGGCTGCTACCGGTGCGAATGTGACCAAGGAAGGCCTTATCGTGTTCGGCGGCCTTGGTGATGACTCCATTGACATAGACAGCGACAGTTCCCTTGTCTTCGGCGACCGTGGCCAGGTGCTGTACCACGACGATGACGGCAATGTGGTAACGCGCCTCGGTGACGACAGGACCGGTACACCCGGCGTTGATGAGGAAGATGAAGAATGGAATGCAGGCGGTTCCGACTATGCGACGGGCAAGAACAAGGATTCCGAAGCCTACTGGCAGACCGACGGTGTTCGCCGCGGCCCGAGCATTGCCCGCACGGTGACGGAAAACCAGGGCGGAAACGATGTGATAACCCTTGCCGACGGCAGGAATGTCGTTTTCGGCGGGGTGAACGCAACACGAACCGTTCCTGCGAATATTAGCGAGCACGAAAACGAGAATGAAGTCATTTCGACTGGCAATGGCAACGACCTTGTATTCGGCGATGACGGCTATGCCACCTTCGGAGGGCATGCCTCTATTGCCGAAGCCCTTGGGCAGGAGAATGTTCCCGAGACCCGCACCGAGGCGACGCTCTCGTTCAACTTCATGGGTGCCTCGCAGACGGGGCTTTCTTCGGAAGATGTTGCGGGTGCGGCAGATTTCGCGAAGGCGAACTGGAACAATGTGGGCGGGAGCCTCGCCGGGACCTACGGCAACGATGACAGCGAGATTGTGCGCTTTGACGACAACACCCGCGCAAGCGCCGTGAGCGTGAGTTACGGCGGCATCGAGAGCCACCGCAATACGAGCACCGACAACCGCATCAACTTGCAGGCCTACGGCCACAACTTCGCGAACGCCTCTACCGATGCCGATGCGGCGCTCATGAACAGTGGCTACATGACTACCGCCCCGGGCAACCAGTGCGACAACAAACTCGAAGTCGCCGTGGATGGCCTTGCGCAGTACTTTACCGATTACAGGGTGGCAGTCTACCTTGACATGCCCGACGCGAATTCCTGGGCGGGCCAGAGCATCCGCAAGGTGAGCCTGTATGTGGGTGACTCGACAGTTGCCCTGCAGAGTTTCTACGTGAACGACTGCGCCGGTTCCAACTTCAACGGCACCTACAAGCGTTCCGAATACACCAGCGCCGAGGACATCCTGGCGGACCTTGCGCACAATGCGGCGGTTCTCTCCGGTGAGCTGACGGGCGATGATGCCGTGCTGATAGACACCACGGGCAACTACGTGGTGTTCGAGGTTCCAGCGGGTGTTGCCGCCGACAACTTCCGCGTGATTATCGAGGACGGCTACACGCTCGACAACATCAACGGCAAGGACATTCCGGGCATAGCCGCCATCCAGGTGAAGGGAACCCTCCACGCGCAGGATGTGGCCGCCTCTACCGACATTGCCCATGGCGGTGCCGACACGGTTTACACTTCCGGTGGCGACGATATCGTGGTGGGCGGCACGGGTGGCGACACCTTGACGACCTACGGCGACGAACGCTACGGCATCTACGACAACGATGTTGTGTTCGGCGACAACGCCAAGATGGTCTTTACCGACCGCGACAGCTCCGAGGCCACGGCCTCTACGCTGTCGCTTGCCGAGTCGCTTGATTCCCGCACGGTGGCGGGCGACTACAACGACCATATTTACACGGGTAACGGCAACGATGTCGTGGTAGGCGGCCAGGGGGCCGACCACATCGAATCCGGCGCGACAGCCGCCGCCGAAGCGATGCTCGACGGAATCCAGGTTGCTTCGTTCAACTTTACCCGCGAGAACGCGACCGCAAGCGAGATGGTTGGGGAGACGGCGGGTGTTGTCGCGGATAACGACTGGACGAACCTCTACATAAAGAACAACGGCCTGCATGTCGTTGGCGAGAACTACACCAACGACCCCGTGACGCACGACGGCATTGGCATTTCGCTGGTTGCCTACGATACCGCCGTGGGCGACGGAACGCAGAATTCGAGCCTGATGCCGAAGGATGACGCCCAGCTTGACGGCGACACCTCGAATTCCAAGCTGTTCAACGCCTACTATGCGGCCCAACAGCAGCAGGAAATCAAGCTCACGCTTACGAACCTTGATTCCTTCGCGG